>CBHWBX010000542.1:0-2725 GCA_966111935.1 uncultured Gemmatimonadaceae bacterium | reverse complement strand
CAGTGCTGTTCTCAATCAAGCCGTCGCCGCAGGCGCGGCGTTCCTTCCCGCAACCCGCGACCCGCAACCCGCGACGCGTCAGTTCCTGCAGTTCTCCAGTTCCCTCCGGGACCGCGGTCCTTCGCCTTCAGCTCGCGATGACGCTCAGCACGCTCGCGCTCTCCCTCCCCCGCGCTATATCTTTCCCCTATGACCCCTCGAGAGCTCGTCCACCAGACCCGTTCGCGCATCGAGAGCGTCGCCAATGTCGTGCGCCGCATCATCGGCGTGCCCGACTACGACCGGTACGTCGCGCACGTGCAGGCGCACCATCCGGGCGTCGAGCCGATGTGCCGCCGCGACTTCGAGCGTCAGCGCGTGCTGGACAAGTATTCGCGCCCCGGCGGCCGCTGCTGCTGACTCGGCGTGAAGGCGAGTGCGAGCGCGGCGAGTAGCGACAACGCCGCGCCGAACACGAACGCCGTCCCCGATCCGAAGCGGTCCCACAGCGTCCCGAAGAGCAGCGATGCCGGGAGCGCGCCGATGCCGATCGCGAGGTAGTACCATCCGTAGGCGGCGCCGCGCCGCTCCTTCGGCACCACGTCGGCGACGAGCGCCAGCTCCGCGCCCTCGGTGAGCCCGAAGTAGATCCCATAGAGCCCGAACAGTGCCCACGCCTCCCAGGCGTGCGATGCGCGCGCGAACAGGAAATAGACGATCGCGTAGACCGTCCAACCGGCGATCAGCGTCGGCCGGCGGCCGATGCGATCGGACAGCGCGCCGCCGGGCACGTTCGCCAGACTCTTCACGCCGTTGAGCGTCGCCCAGAGAATCGGCGCGAGCGCGACCGGGACGCCGAGCTCCTTCGCGCGCAGCAGGAGAAACGCATCGGTGGAGTTGCCGAGCGTGAAGACGAAGATGATGACGAGAAAGGTCCAGAAGCGATGCCCCATGTGCGCGGCGAGCTCCGTCTTCTTTCCCGACGCTTCGCGCTTCGCGACTTCGTGCACGCCGACCACCGCGACGATGACCGCGATCGCTCCCGGAATCGCCGCGAGCCAGAACACCGTGCGAAGCGAGAGTCCGCCCCACTTGAGGAGCGCGAACGCGATCAGCGGCCCGAGGAGCGCGCCGGCGTTGTCGGCGGCGCTGCGCAGCCCGAACGCGCGGCCGCGCATCGACGGATGCACCGAATCGGCGATCAGCGCGTCGCGCGGCGAGTTGCGCAGTCCCTTCCCGACGCGATCGCTCACGCGAATCAGCAGCACCTGCGTGGCGCTCTGCGCGGCCGCGACGAGCGGCCGCATCACCGACGCGAGCGTATAGCCCGCGACGACGAACATCTTACGTTTCTGAATGCGGTCGGACCACCATCCGCTCGCGAGCTTGAGCAGCGCCGCGACCGACTCCGCCGCCCCTTCGATCGCGCCGATGAACCCCGCGTTCGCGCCGAGTATCGTCGAGAGAAACACCGGCAGGAGCGGGTAGATCATCTCGCTCGAGACGTCGGTGAAGAAGCTGACCGTCGCGAGGGCGTAGACGTTGCGATCGAGCCGACGCGGCGATGGTGATGGGGCGGAGCCGTCGTGTCCGGTGCCTTCAGGGAGAGCGGTCATTTTCTCAACTTACCACTTGCGGCCAGGGGCGCGATCGCGCCAAATGATAGTGACGATGGACACCCACACCACGCACCGTGCGCTCGCCCCGTCGCATGCGCGTCTCGCCGCCCATGACGACGCGATCGTGCGTTCGCAGATCGCCGTCGCGCAGATCGCCGCGCCGACGGGCGAGGAGAGCGCGCGCGGGGCGTGGGTCGCGCGCCGGTTTCGTGACTGTGGCTTAAGCGACATTCATACCGACGACGCCGGAAACGTCATTGCGCGTCGCGACGGCGTGAAGGATCTGCCGCCGGTGGTGATCTGCGCCCATCTCGACACCGTGTTTCCGCGCGGCACCGACCTCTCGATCCGTCGCGACGGCGAGCGGCTCGTCGGCCCCGGGATCAACGACAATGGCCGCGGCCTCGCCGTGATGCTCGCGCTTGCCGCGGAGATCGACGGCGTGCGCCTGCGCTCACGCCATCCGATCGACTTCGTTGCAACCACGGGCGAGGAAGGGATCGGCGATCTGCGCGGCGCGAAGCACTACTTCGCGACGCGCGGCCGGAAGGCGCACGCCGCGGTGGCGCTCGACGGCGCCGGCGATGAGCGCATCATCCATCGCGCGCTCGGGTCGCGTCGCTTCCGGATCTCCTTCAACGGGCCGGGCGGACACTCATGGGCGGCGTTTGGATCGCCGAATGCCGTGCATGCCGCGGCGAGCGCGGCGTCGCGCCTCGCGTCGCTGCCCCTGCCGTCGACGCCTCGCACCACCCTGACGGTCGGACGGATCGGCGGCGGGCTGTCGGTGAACTCGATCCCGGATGCGGCGTGGCTGGAGATCGACATCCGGTCGACGTCGATGTCGATCCTCGACGAACTGGAGCGCGCCGTCCGCCGCGTGGCGCATGCGGCGATGGCCGACGAGAACGGGAAGCGCGCGCTCGGCACGCGGCCGCTGCGCGTGTCGATCGAGTCGATCGGCGCGCGCCCCTGCGGCGAGACGCCGGCCGAGCATGCACTCGTGCGCACGGCGATGGAGGCGACGGAGCTCGTCGGCCGGCAGCCGGACCTCGCTTTAGCATCTACTGATGCCAATGTTCCGATTGCCGCGGGGATTCCGGCGATCGCAATCGGCGCGGGGGGAC
>CBHWBX010000541.1:0-2746 GCA_966111935.1 uncultured Gemmatimonadaceae bacterium | reverse complement strand
TCTGGGCTTCCCCGGCGCCGAGTCCGCGGTAGACGCGGCCCGGGAACATCGCCCCGAGCGTCGCCGCGGCGTGGGCGATGACCGCGGGGTGATACCGGAAGCCCGGGCATGTCACCGCGGTCCCGAACGGCAGCGAGGTCCGGACGCTCACCGAAGTATTCGACACGCTCGGCCATGCGCGCGAGCGCCGGCTGCACCGCGTCGAACAGCGCGCGCGGGCCCGCGGCGAGGATGGTGCCTTTGCCTTCGCGCGCACCCGGCGGTCCGATGAACACCGGGCAGTGGATGTAGCGCACGCCTTCGGCGTTCAGCCGCTTCGCGCGCTCGGCGGTGAGCTTCGGCTGTGTCGTCGTGTGATCGATGATGATCGCGTTCTTGTCGAGACCCGCGCGCGCCTGCGCGATCACGTCTTCGACCACGGCGTCATCCTTGAGCACGAGATGCACACGCTCGCCGAACTGTTCGAGGGCACGCGCCTTGTCGAGCGTGCGATTCCATACCGTTACGTCGTCGCCGCGCTTGGCGGCCGCTTCCACGAAGCCGCTCCCGAGCAGCCCCGTTCCGAGAAAGGCGATCTTGGTCATGGTGGAAAACCTAAGGACTAAGTTTTGGACATGAACACGCTCGACGTCATCGTGATCGGCGGCGGACAGGCCGCGCTCGCGCTCGGTTATTATCTCCGGCGCACGTCGCTCTCCTACACGATGCTCGACGACCAGGCAGCGCCGGGCGGATCGTGGCAGCGAGCGTGGCCGTCGCTGCGCCTGTTCTCTCCGGCGCAATGGAGCTCGCTCCCGGGATATCTCATGCCGCGGACCGCGGACGAGTATCCGACGCGCGACGAGGTGCTCGCCTATCTCGCCGAGTACGAGCGACGCTACGCGCTGCCCGTCGAGCGGCCGGTGCACGTCGACCGCGTCGTGCGCGACGGCGACGAGCTCGTCGTCCGCGCCGGTAATCGTGCGTGGCGCGCGTCGGCCGTGATCAGCGCGACGGGGATCTGGGCGAGTCCGATCATCCCGCATCTCGAGGGGCAGGACGGCTTTCGCGGGCGCACCTTTCACTCGGCGTTCTACGACGGCCCGCAGTCATTCATTGGACAGCGTGTGATCGTCGTCGGCGGCGGCAACAGCGGCGCGCAGATCGTCGCCGAGCTGTCGCGTATCGCGCACGTCTCGTGGGCGACGATCGCGCCGCCGGTGTTTCTCCCCGACGAGATCGACGGCCGCTACCTCTTCGATCAGGCGACGGCGCGCTACAAGGCGCTGCAGGAGGGACGCACCCCCGACCCGCCGCGCAGCCTCGGCGACATCGTCGCGGTCGACACCGTGCGTGAAGCACGCGCGCGCGGCGCGCTCGAGGCGCAGCCGATGTTCGAGCGATTCACCGAGACCGGCGTCGTGTGGCCCGACGGACGTGCGGATCGCGCTGATGCGGTGATCTGGGCGACCGGCTATCGGCCGGCGCTGCGGCACCTCGCGCCACTCGGCGTCGTCGAGCCGAGTGGGCGAGTGTCGGTGCAGGGCACGCGGTCGATCGTCGAGCCGCGTCTCTGGCTGGTGGGGTACGGCAACTGGACCGGCTACGCCTCAGCGACGCTCATCGGCGTCGGCCGTTCGGCGCGCGCAACGGTCGACGACGTCGTCAGGCAATATGGTCCGGCTCGAGCACCTTCTCCGTGACCTGTCCGTTTTGCACGCTGACGTAGTACACCTTCGCGCCTGGACGCGCCGAGACGACGCGCTTCACCTCGGTGCCCTCGAAGTAGATGCCGGCGTCGTTATCGCACGCATAGCCGGGCTTCATCTCGCCCGAGCCGATCAGCTTGTGATAGAGCGGACGGCGTCCGGCTTCGGCGTCGTAGTGCGGTGAGTGGCTGCCGGGGATGAAGCCCAGGCACTTCACGATCGAGAGCTGCTGCGGACGCGAGTCGGTGGTGCCTTCCTCGAACCAGCAGAGCGAGCCGGCGCTCGCGCCGCCGAGCACGATGCCGTTGTCCCAGGCGCGGCGCAGCAGCACGTCGATTCCCTGGGCCTTCCAGATCGCCTGCTGATTGAGCGTGTTGCCTCCCGACGCGACGATGCCGTCGACGCCGAGGATGACGTCCTCCCAGCTCTGCTTCTGCGTCAGGCTCTCGATGTACATCTTCTGCGCGAGCGGCTCGACGTCGAGCGGCGCGCAGCTCTTGAAGAAGCCGACGATCGACGTGTCCGAATCGGCCGACGCCGTGGGCAGGAAGAGGATGCGCGGGCGCTTCTTGCCGGTGAGCTCCGCCATGTAGCGGATGTACGTCGTGTTGTAGTTGCCGCCGGCGATGAGAATCTTGCGCGTCGCGGCGTGCGACGGGGTGGACGTCGAGGGTGACGAAGGAGCAGTCATGTTCCAGAGGGTGGAGTTGGTGCCGGCCGCGAGAGCACTGAGCGAGCCGAGCGCCGACGAGACGACGAACTCTCTGCGTTCCATGAGATCGTACGGTTGAGGGTCAGGACGCGCGTTGCGTAGGACGATGCACGTCGATGGCGATGTTCCGCCAGCGTCCCTGGTTGAAGCGAAGCACGCTGAGGGTGCAGCGCGTGGCGTGGCCGATGAGGATCGCCACCCAGATGTCGATCGGATCGAGCTTCGACGTCTGCTTGATGACGAAACAGATCCCGAGCGGCACGATGATCTGCGAGACGATCGAGATGTAGAGCGGGCTCTTGGTGTCGCCGGTGCCCTGGAGTCCGCCCGTGTACGTGAGCGCGAC
>CBHWBX010000540.1:0-2753 GCA_966111935.1 uncultured Gemmatimonadaceae bacterium | reverse complement strand
GCGCATCGCGTTGAGCGAGCGCTCGCAAGGCGGCGCGATGCTCCTCGATGACCTCGCGCATGATCCGGTACGCCTCCATACCGCCAACGCTCGCCGCCGCGAACACGAGCTGCATGGCGACGACGAGAATGATCTGTCCCGAGAGATCCAGCGACGGTGCAGGTAGCACCCACGCGTCGATCGGGATCAGGCCTTCGAGCTGCACGATCGACACGCCGATATTCGCGACGAGCGAGATCGTGCATGGCCAGATCATGGCGCGCGGGCCCGTACCACTCGCGAACGCATACGCGGACGCCGACCCAACGGCGAGATACGCCGACAGCGGTCCCCAATACACGAAGCCCGTCGCATTGACGAACACACCGACGCAAGCAAGCGCCTGCACGTGCCACACCTTGAAACGGGCGACGTCGCGGGTCGCGACCAGGTAGTAGCCGCCGATGCCCGCCGTGATGACGAGCGCACTGCCATGAATCAGCTGGCCCAGACGATCACCACCGAGCCACAGCATGACGCTCAACGCGAACAGCGAAAGGGCGACCATGCCGACCGCGTACGACCGTGCGCGACGCGCTTCGAACACGTTGAACACGTCTTCGGTCGTGGCGACCGAGGCACTCGGGGGCTCGTTGGCAGCCATGGGACTGGCGGGCCGCAACGTCTTTGTCGCGACATCCAGATCGGCGGTCGCCTCCGTCACGTCGCACCTCCGGTACCCATCACCTCATCGTATCGTCCGATCCGGCCCAAACTCGATGGATGCGTGGGGTAAGCGCAGGATAACGCTCCGCGCCTCGGAGATTCCTACAGATGCGAGTAGAGGCCGTGGGCGCGAGCGGCGTCGATGAGCTCCTCGAGCGGCTTCAGCACTTGCTGTGATGTGAGATCGAAGCGCTCCGCATGAAAGGCCCGATACAAGAGGCGCCGGCCGTTCTCCTGCTCCGACAACGTCATGATCGCGTTAACGAGCTCGCGGTGCTCGGGCCTCGAGCGCAGGCCATGCCCGACGATCATGTCGTTCGGGATCGATCGCGACCACTCGATGACGCGGACCTCGCGCTTCGGCGCGACATGAAGAAATCCTGCGCGCGCAACGGGCTGATCACCGTCGGGACGCTGCGCATACGTCGCACCGACGTCCGCGCGTCCGTCGAGGACGGCCTTGACGACCTCGGTGTGAGAGCGCAGAAACAGCTCTTTGCGAAAGAACCGCGAAGGATCGATGCCGCGGGACGCGAGCTGAAGCCGCGGAAACAAGTAACCCGACGCGCTCATCCGATCGACCCACGCGACGGTGCGATCCTGCAATTCCTCGACGGTCGTGATCGGCATAGACCCATCGACAAACAGCGCCGAGCAATAAGTCGTGCGGTCATCGCGCACCGCCGACAAGAGGGGCCGCAGTTGAATGTGCTCCGCCGTCAGCAACATCAAGGTCGGCGACATCCACGCGTAGTCGACGCGGCCCATCTCGAGCTCGGTCGCGAGGTCCTGATAGCTACGGCAGTTGATGCCGTGGACGGGCATGTCGAGCATCTTCGTGAGTGCGATGCAGAGGCCATCGAGCACGAACGCATCGGCGTCACCGGGCGTCGCCGAGGGCACGACCGCTAGCGTGATCTCGCCCATCGCGAGGCAGTGTACCTCGAACCGCCTACAAGCCCGGCCGGTGAGCAGTCCGTGTCCTGCAGCCGGTGTATTTTGCCGCGGTGCGTACGGCCGTCCTGACTGCGGCCGCGATGATTGGATTCGCGGCGAACTCGCTGTTGTGCCGTGCCGCACTGCGTGGAGGCGCGATCGACGCTCCGACATTCACCGCGATCCGCTTGGCGTCAGGCGCGCTGGTACTCGTGCTGATCGTCGTCGCACGCCGATCGTCGATGCGCGGGGCCGGGAGTTGGCCGTCGGCCCTCGCCCTCGCCGTCTACGCGGTCGCGTTCTCGTTCGCCTACCTACGAATCGGTGCGGCGGTCGGTGCGCTGATCCTGTTCGGCTGTGTACAGCTGACGATGATCATCGGTGGCCTTCTCCGCGGTGAGCATCCGACGCCGCGGCAATGGATCGGCTGGCTTGTGGCGGTGGCGGGCCTCGTCGCACTGAATGCGCCCGGTCTCGATCCGCCGCCGCCGCTCGGCAGTGCGCTGATGGCGACGGCCGGTATCGCGTGGGGCATCTACTCGCTGCGCGGTCGCGGGATCGATCGGCCGCTCCTGGCGACAGCCGGAAACTTCGCGCGGTGCCTACCGATCGCCGCCGTACTGCTGCTGTTTCACGTGCACGCCTCGACGACGGGCATCATGCTCGCCATGGCCTCGGGTGCGATCGCGTCGGGGCTCGGCTACAGCCTATGGTACGCGGCGGTGCCGTCGCTAGGCGCCGCGCGCGCGGCGTTCGTTCAGCTATCGGTGCCAGTCATCACGGCGCTCGCGGCCGTCGGACTGCTCGGTGAAACGCTACGCCCGACGCTCGCGATCGGCGGCACGGCTATCGTCGGCGGCCTGGCGATCGCGCTCACGGCGTGGCGGCGCTGACGAACCGACGGCTGACAAACCGATGACGACTCTGACGACCTATCGAATCGTCGACGGCACGATAACGGACAGGAACCATCCGCCAGACGACGTCCGCGGCGGCAATCTGGTTTTCTCTGAACATTGCCCTCTCTGATTTTCCGACCGATCTCGGAGAAAGAGCGCCGGTGCCGGCGAGCGTGGCGCGCGCGGCCCCTTCAAAGGCCGGGCGCGCGCCGC
>CBHWBX010000539.1:0-2761 GCA_966111935.1 uncultured Gemmatimonadaceae bacterium | reverse complement strand
CCCGCCGGGGGGGGGTTGCGTTTCTTCTTGGGGGGGCGCCTTACAACCCCCCCCCCCGCTTTGATTTATGACGGTCCGCTGCTAGCCGGCGCGGCCGAGCAAGGCTTCGAGGCCCGCTTTCGGCATCGCCCCCGTCTGCCGCGCCGCCTCGGCGCCGCCCTTGAACACGATGACCGTCGGAATCCCGCGAATGTTGAAGCCTCCCGCCGTCCGCTGCGCGTGATCCGTGTCGAGCTTTGCCACCAGCGTCCGTCCTTGCCGCTCGGCGGCGAGCTGGTCGACGAACGGGGCCATCATCTTACAGGGACCGCACCAGTCGGCGTAGAAGTCGACGAGCACCGGAATCTCCGTCTCGGCGATCGTCTTCGCGAACGTCTCGTCGTCGAGCTTGATCGGACGATCGAGCAGCATCGGCTTCGCGCACTTGCCGCACTTCGGGCGATCGACGGCGCGCGCGGCGTCGACGCGGTTCCACGTATGACAGAACTGGCAGCGCACCGTGATGCGCTTGGTGTCGGTCTCGGAAGTCGTGACTCCCACAGTGCCCTCGCGTTCGGTGGTCGAATGAGCGTCCGCAGAAATACATAACCCGTTCCACGAAACGGGGAAGCGAGCTAAATTCCGGGGATTGGGGGCGTTAGCTCAGCTGGGAGAGCGCCTGCTTTGCAAGCAGGAGGTCATCGGTTCGATCCCGATACGCTCCACTCCGACGCGGGAGCCGGGTAATCCGGTTCCCGCGTTTTGTTTTTGGGGATCGGGAATCGAGGATCGGGAAGCGGGATTCTTCAGGGCAAGCTCTCGATCCCCGCTCCCCGTCAGTATACCTGCATCAGCTCCATGTCGAACACCAGCACCGCGCCCCCGGGAATCACGGGCGGCGCCCCGCGGCTGCCGTACGCCAGGTGCGGCGGGGACACCAGCCGACGTCTCCCGCCGACGCGCATGCCGAGCACGCCGTCTTCCCAGGCGCGGATCACTTTGTTCGTGCCGAGTGTGATCGTGATCTCGCCGGCGTCGAATTGCTTGCCGTCGGTGAGATAACCGGTATACCGCACCACCGCCGTGCGTCCCGTCGCGGCGACCGAGCCGGTACCGGCCTCGAAATCCTGCACGTACAGCCCACTCGGACGCCGGATCATCTTCGAGAGATCGACGTTGAGGCTCGGCGCGAACGTCGCGCGTTCGACGTCGCCCGCCGGGCCGACCATCGGAGCGCTCGTGTTCACCGTCGAGACGGGCGCCGGCGTCGTCGCCGCGCTCGACATGCCCTTCGAGCAGGCGCTCGCCGCGAGGAAGAGAAGGGACGCCGCCAGTGCGTGTCCGGCCGATCTAGATTTCCGCGTGTCCACCACGAATGTGCCTCTGCAAGGATTGCCTGAAGATGACTGCGCCCGTCACGAATGCCGTTCCCACCGTCGGACAGCCCGCGCCCGATTTCACCCTGCGCTCGACGTCCGGCGAAAACATCACGCTTTCCTCGCTGCGCGGCAAACCCGTGCTCATCGCTTTCTTCCCGCTCGCGTTCACGAGCGTCTGCACCGCCGAGCTGTGCGAGATGCGTGACGATCATGACCAGTTCGCACGCCGCGGCGTCACGGTCCTGCCGATCAGCGTCGACTCCGTCGACACGCTAAAGGAATACAAGGCGAAGCACGGCATGCACACCGACCTGCTGAGCGACTTCAAGCGCGACGCGTCGCGCAAGTATGGTGTGCTGCTCGAGGACAAGTTCTTCGCGAATCGCTCGTATTTCCTCGTCGACAAGGACGGGATTGTCCGGTGGGCGCACGTCGAAGAGCACCCCGGGCTGCGTCGTGCGGACAGCGAGCTCTTCGAGCAGGTTGACCGCCTCACATAAACGACTGTTTAGGCTCCAATGTAGATAAGCGTTGCGTACGGCTCGGATAGGCGTCATTATCCGAGCCGTTCGGTCATATTGTCCTTCCTCGCCTGCCGGCGCGAGCAATCGCGCCAGAGGTGCGTCCCATTACCGTCCCTGTCCGGCACCGCCCGTCGAAGCCGATTCCGCGCACGCTCACCGCGTTCGCGGAGATCGCTGCAGCGCTCGCTACCGGAGATTCGGTCGGCGCCGTGATGCCCGGTATCCTCGCGACCGTCGCCGGTGAGCTCGACGGCGCGCAGGCGACGCTCTGGCTGCGCGGCCTCGACGGGTTGCGGCGCGCCTGGTCGGTCGGGAACGACGAGACCACCGCCGATGACGTCGACGAGCACCTCCGCGCCGGCGACGCGCTCGCCTCGCGCGGCTTCGTCGCCGCTCGTCTCTTCGCCAATCGGCAGGAGCTCGGTGCGCTCTCCGCGCGCCCCGGCCGCGATCTTTCGCCGCCGGACCGGCTGTTCGTCTCGACCGTCGCCGATCTTCTCGCGCCCGCGATCGGTGCGGCGGAGTACGCGCACCGCCTCGAGAGCGAGGTCGCCGCGCGCACCCGAGAGATCGACGAGCAGCGGCGCTTCATCGAGAAGATCATCGATTCGCTTCCCGTCGGTCTGTACGTCATCGACCGCGGCTATCGCATCCAGGCGTGGAATCGCAAGCGCGAGATCGGTCTCCAGGGCGTGTCGCGCGAGGAAGCGCTCGGACGCACAATCTTCGAGATCCTCCATCGCCAGCCCGCGGAGCTGCTGCGCAGCGAGTTCGAGAGCGTCTTCGAGTCGGGGCAGATGCAGCAGTTCCCGATCGAGTCGACGGCGTTCGGCGAGTCGCGCACGTATCGGATCAGCAAGATCCCGATGGCGATGAACG
>CBHWBX010000538.1:0-2804 GCA_966111935.1 uncultured Gemmatimonadaceae bacterium | reverse complement strand
GGCGGCGGCTCGCGCATCCCGGGGCTCAACGACATGCTCGCGGCGCGGCTCAACCTGCCGGTCCACCAGGCGAACCCGCTCGCGAACCTCAAGGTCCGTGATGGCGCGCTCGAATCGCTCGTCACCGACGAGATCGCGCCGCTGCTGATGCTGCCGATCGGTCTCGCGCTCCGGCAGGTCGCATGATCGAGATCAATCTTCTTCCCGGCGCCCGCCGGAAGAAATCTTCCGGCGCGCCGTCCTTCGACGTCAAGGCGCTCGCCGCCGGGATGTCCGGCCGCGTGCGCGACAAGTTCCTCATCGGAACGGTCGCGGCGGTCATCGTCGGCGCCGGTGTCGCGGGAGGGCTGTACCTCACGCAGCAGCGCCGGGAATCGACGCTCACCGAGCGGAAGGAAAAGGCCCAGCGCGACTCGACGCGCTATGCGAATTTCCTCAAGGATCGCTACAAGGCCGAGGCGATTCGCGACACGCTGCTGCGCCAGGTGAACATCATCCGGAGCCTCGACGAGGACCGGTACATCTGGGCGCACGTGATGGACGAGATCAGCCGCGCGCTGCCCCAGTACACCTGGATCACGCTCGTCGGATTCGTCGGCACGCCGCAGGGCTCGAACAACGTCGTCGTGACGCCGAAGACGAACGAGGACACGTCGGCCGCGGCGAAGAAGAAGAACCGCCCGCCGCGCCGCCTCGAGACGGAAGTGCCGAAGGACGTCGTCCAGATCCGCGTCACCGGACGCACGGTCGACATCCAGGCGCTCACCCGGTTCATGACCGATCTCGAAGCCTCGCCGTTCCTCGCCAACGTCGCGCTCGACAAGGTCGAGACGGCGGCCGACCAGGGGAAGGAAGTGACGCAATTCCAGCTCACGATCGGATACACGCGCCCCGACTCGACGCTGCTGCACCGCGTGCCGCTCGTGCTTTCGACGTTGGCGCCGAACGAGGGGGGCAAGTAGCCATGGCTCTCCTGCCGCAGAATCAGCGCGACCAGAAGCTGTTCATCATGGGCCTGCTCGCCGTGGGTCTCGCCGGCGTCTACCAGCAGATGTACTGGACGCCGAAGAACGTCGAGCTCAATGCGCTCGAGACGCGTCTCGATACGCTCGACTCGCTCAACCGTATCGCGAAGATGGAAGTCGCGAAGGGATCGTCCGCGAAGATGAAGGCCGAGGGCGACGCGTTCGCGCGCGAGCTCGGGGTGCTCCGCCACCTCGTGCCGACGTCGAATGAAGTGCCGCCGCTCCTCGAGGGCATCTCGAACGCCGCGCGCCGCGCCGGTCTCGAGATCTCCGCCGTCGAGCCGGACGGCGTGATCAACGGTGATCAGTTCGACACCTACAAGTACAAGCTTGCCGTCACCGGTCCGTATCACCGGGTCGCCGAGTTCTTCACGAACGTCGCATCGATGCCGCGCATCGTCTCGCCGATCAACGTGACCCTCGCGCCGACGGCGCGCGTCGCGGGCGAGTTGAAGCCGAAGGCGGGCGAGCAGCTGCTCGACGTGAAGTTCGGCGTGCAGACCTACGTCGCGCACGTGTCCGCCAAAGCGTCGGGTCCGACGAAGCCGGGGCAGCCGTGATGCGCGCGACCAGACAGCTCGTGCTCGCCGCCGGCGCGCTCGTCGTCGCCGCGATGACGGCGCAGGCGCAGGATCCGCTCACCGCGGCGAAGCAGAAGGCGATGGGCGCGAAGGCGGCCGCCGACGCGCACACCGCGACGATGCAGCAGCCCGAGGCGGCGCCCACGCCGCAGGGACAAAAGACGCCGTCGAAGCCGACCCCCGCTCCGCAGGGGAAGGGCGCGAAGGTCGCCGGTCCGGCGCAGAAGCCCGGCACGGCGCTCGACGTCGCGACGACGAAGACCGACACCGCTGGCCCGCCGCCGACGATCTATCGCGAGATGTTCGTCTATTCGCGCGACGGACGGCGTGATCCGTTCGTCTCGCTCCTCACGACGAACGAGCTCCGGCCGACGATGAGCGACCTGCGGCTCACCGGCATCCTGTTCGACCACAGCGGGCGCAATTCCATCGCGACGTTGCGAGATCTCACCAACAATGCCCAGTACCGCGTCTCGGTCGGGTCGACGCTCGGCCGTATGCGCGTCACCGCGATCCGGACGTTGACCGTCGTGTTCACGATCGACGAATTCGGCACCACGCGCCGGGACTCCTTGACCCTGCGCGACTCTACGAACAAGGCGAGGGGAAAATGATCTCACACCGAACGCTCGCTTCGGCGATGCTCGTCGCGTTCGGCGCGCTTCCGGCCCGCACCATGGCCGCCGTTCCGCACGCAGCGGTTCGGCACGAGGAAGCGACCGTCACCGCGCTCAGCATCGTGCCGTCGGAGCGCAGCGCCGACGTCGTGATTCGCGTGAGCGGGTCGATCAAGTTCACGCACTTCACGCTCTCGAAGCCCGACAAGATCGTCGTCGACATGAACGGCGCGACGCTCGGGCTTCCGACCGGCGACGTCTACGACGGTGTCGCCCGCGGCGCGATCCGCGGCGTCCGCTACTCCCAGTTCACCAAGTCGGTCGTGCGCGTCGTCATCACGCTCGACGGACCGCACACCTACGGCGTGCTCCAGGAGAACGGAGAGCTGAAGGTCTCGATCGATGGATCGGGCGAGTTCTCGCGGTGGACGGTGGGAGAGGATCGGGGATCGAGGAGCGCGGAGCGAGAGGCTGAGGCGGGTGGTCTCGAGCGTGCCGTCGCGATGAAGCAGGTCGCGAACGCTCCCGCTCCCCGCTCCACGATCCGCGCTCCGCAACAGAGCCAGGAACCCCGCATCACC
>CBHWBX010000537.1:0-2853 GCA_966111935.1 uncultured Gemmatimonadaceae bacterium | reverse complement strand
TTATCACGACGACGATCAGCAGCTCGATCAGCGTGAAGCCTTTGCGCAGCTTGAGCATTGGGTGTCCCTGAAAGTGGAGATGGTTATCGCGGTGGGAACTGTCGCGCCGCCGTATTTGGCAACGACCGGGCCCGGCCATTGGCACACTTCTAACTCCATGAACAGCAACTTCTTACATCCTATCGCCCTGCTGGAACTACAGATGTTTGCGCCGTGTTTTGCACGGTCTATGGCACTTTGCTAGGCGTCCCGGCCAGCCGGATCCCGCCCGCCCCACGTGTACCAGACGACGCACCCCGCGACTCAGTATCGGCAGCCCGCGCCGAATCAGCGAGGAAAATCAGCCGGCGCGCCAGCTTCACGTTCCCCCCCGCCGTAATCGCCGACAGCGCCATCGACTTCGCCTCCGCGTACTGCCCCTCCTCGAGCAGGCAGTGCGCGAACGCCGCCCGCCCGAAGGGGAAATCGGGGCTCAGGTCCCGCGTCCATCTATACAGAGGAAGCGCCGGCCCGCACATGCCGACCTGCCGATACTGCTCGGCCATGTTGTACGACAGCGCCGCATCGTACGGAAAGAGACTGAGCGCCCGATGGTACTCCGCCTCGCCCTGCGCCTTCTGCCCTTTGTCGAACAGCCACGCGCCGTACATGTAGTGCGCGCGGTACGACAGCGGTGAGTCGACGACGGCGTGCGCGAACAGGGTGTCGTTGTCCTTCCAGACGGTCGTGCGCACGGCGCTGCGCGCCACACCCGCCGCGAGAACAATCGCGCCTGCGGCCAACGCGAACGTACGCTGGCGCACTGTCAGAGAACCCTCACGGCGCTGCGCCACGATCGCCGCGACGCCGCCCACGAGCAGCATCGCGCCGACGCTCGGCAGGAACAGGGTGCGCTCGGCGAGCACGATGCCCGCCGGCACGATGAAGTTGCTCGACGGAAGCAGCGCCGCGCAGACGAAGCCGATCGCAAAGCTCAGCACCGGCTCGCGCCGCCGCAGCAGCACCCCGATCGAGAGAATGCCGGCGAGGAGCAGAAATCCCGGAAGCTGCCAGAGCGCGACCCCCTGCGCGATCTGAATGTCCGGCGGGCCGTACTCCGACGAGAGACGTGCCGGCCAGTAGAAGAGCCGCACCCACTCGGGCACGACGCTCATCGCGGTGAGCGTCCGCTGAAAGCGTGTGATCTTGAGAGAGCTGAACGGCGTGAACGGCTGGAACCCGCCGATGCCGGCGCCATGATCGGCGAGGACCGCGCCGCGCACGGCAATGAAGAGGATCGCCACGCCGGCGATCGACAGATAGAAGATCCGCGCGCGCCGGTCACCGAGCAGCGAGCGGAACGAGCGTCCGCCGTCGAGCATCGTGAGCTCGGCGATGCCGAGGATCGCCGGGAGCACGATCGCGTGCTCCTTGAAGAGACACCCGGTCACGTAGAGAGCGATGACGCCCACCGCGGTGCGCGCGCGCAGCGGTCCGCGCAGGCGATCGCCGAGATAGAGCGCGATCGCCGCGAGCAGGCACACCGCCACCCACAGCTCCGACTGGCCCACGACGTTCGCCACCGCCTCGACGTGCACCGGATGCACCGCGAACAGCGCCGCGACGAGCAGCGCGGCCCACGCGGGCAGCAATCGTCGTGAGACGACCCAGACGAGGACGGAGACGACGGCGTAGAGCAGAATGTTCGTCGCGTGGAACGGCATCGGCGATCCGCGGCCGAGGGCCCACTCGATCTTGAACATCAGGATGGTGAGCGGCCGATAGCCGTCGCCGCCCCAGTCGAGCGGCCAGTACGACTCGGCGAACGCGCGATACCAGTGGGGAAGGTCGTGGACGACCTTGTTCAGCTCGACGATGTAGTGATCGTCGTAGGTGAAGCCGTTGACGATCCCGTTGATCGACGCGGCGATGGCGAGCAGCGCGACGACGAGCGGGGCCCAGCGCGCCCAGCGCGGAGCAGCGGCGTCGGTCATGCGAACAGGTTGAACTTGGTGATGTGCCAGAACGCCGCAACGCCGTCGCGCCAGTTGATCTTCTTGCCTTCGGCGTAGGTGCGACCGGAGTAGCTGATCGGCACCTCGAAGATGCGCGCGCCGGCACGGGCGAGCCGCGCCGTGATCTCGGGCTCGAACCCGAACCGGTTCGACGTGAGACTCGGCACGAGCGAGCGCGCGAGCTCTCCGCGCATCGCCTTGTAGCAGGTCTCCATGTCGGTGAGGTTCAGGTTCGTGAGCATGTTGCTGTAGGTCGTCAGCAACGTGTTGCCGACCGAGTGCCAGTAGTAGAGCACGCGGTGCGGGCCGCCGAGGAAGCGCGAGCCGAAGCAGGCGTCGGCGCGGCCGTCGAGGATCGGCTCGAGCAGGACCGGCCAGTCACCGGGATCGTATTCGAGATCGGCGTCCTGCACGATCACGACGTCGCCGGTGCTCATCGACATCGCTTTGCGGATCGCGGCGCCCTTTCCCTGATTGACCGGCTGGCGATAGAGCTTGTCGATGCGCCCCTGTTGCAGGAGCGTCTCGAGAATCTCCTTCGTGCCGTCGGTCGAGCAGTCGTCGACGCAGATGATCTCCTTCGCGACGTCGGCGGCGTGGACCTGGTCGAGGATGAGATCGATCGTATCGCGCTCGTTGTAGACCGGGATGAGCACGGAGAGCCGCACCGTGGCGCGGTCGAGCGGCGTGCGCGCGCGCATGGTGGGTCGGTGGATCACGTTCGGCTGCGCGAGCGGCGGCATGAGCGTTTCGGTCATCGGACGGTCGGGGTGAGGATCAGGCCGTGGGGCACACTGTCACGGAGGGCGAGCGACGGCTTGGGGGGCGCGGCCATGCGTCGTGCCGCGGCCTCGAGGGT
>CBHWBX010000536.1:0-2854 GCA_966111935.1 uncultured Gemmatimonadaceae bacterium | reverse complement strand
GACGGCGCGATCACCGGCATGGCCGCCTCGCCCGGCGTCGTCGAGGGTGTGGCCGGTCATTGGGTCATCCTGAGGGAGCGGCAGCGACCGAAGGACCCCTGTCCATCCGCAGCGAAAGGGGTCCTTCGCGCTGCGCGCTCAGGATGACGCGCTGCGCTCCGTACCGCGCACCGCTCCGACGCGCGTAGAATCATTACACCGCGCGAGCGAAATGGCCGCGCGTGAACTCGCCCTTGAATTGCTCGCGAATCGTGTCGAGATCCGGACGCGCGCCCGCGGCCAGTGCGTCGAGCGCGTGGCGGTAGCCGCTCACGATCGCGCGAACGTCGTCGCCCGGAACGTTGAAGACCATCTGGTAGCCGCGAATCCCCATGCGCCAAAGCCGCGGCAGGAACTCCGAGCCATCGACCGGACGTGAATGCAGGAGACGATTGCGGCACGCCGAGTCGGTCGCGACCGGGAAGGTGTAGCCCGCCGGGTCGGTGAGCTCGACGTTCGTGTGCGACTTCACGCAGAGATCGCGACAGGTCGTCGGCTCGCGATCGAACGCCGCCGAGAGAACGCAATGCTCGATCGTCATTCCTTCCGGACGTCCGTAGAGCATCACCTCGAAGCCGTTGCCGTCCCACGGGGCGACGAGCTGCGTGAGCTCATCGGTCGTGAGCTCGACCGACGCGACGATCGACTTCGCGCCGAGCCGGAACATCTCGGCCGCGGTGTGCGCGTTGAAGACGTTCACCGCGTAATCGGCGCTCACGTCGCGTCCCTGCCCCGCGAGCTCGTGCACGAGACCGACGTGGCCGCTGAGGATCGGCAGGCCGAGGTCGAGCCACTTCTGGACCTGCTTCCGGTCTTCGGGGCGCACGATCGTCGGCGTGCGAAGACGCAGCGCGATGCCGCGCTCGGCGAGCTTGTCGCGCAGCGCGAGGAGGCGCGACGTCGGCGGCGCGGGGTGGCGCAGGAACGGATCGAAGACGATCTCGGTCGCGCCGGCATCCGCCGCGGCTTCGGCGTCTTCGAGACGATAGACCTGCGCCGAGAGCGCGAATGGCTGCGTCCGCGGCGACGCGTCGGTCGTCGTCGGCACATTGTTCACGGCCGACTCGACGATCGCGCGACGCTCGGCGTCCTTCGCCTGCTTCGCCCAGTCGCGGTTCAGCATCAACTGCTCGACCGCCTGCTGGCGCAGGTGATTCTGCTCGCTCACCGGGAGAAACAGGCCCGGCGCGAGCGCCGTGACGTCGAGATTGCCGAGCACGAACGGCGTGTCGCCAAGACGACCGAACTGCTCGCGCAGCGCGGCGGCGTCGAGCGGACGCTTGCTCGCCTGCGACAGCGTGATCTCGCTGCGCACGGTGATCGTCTCGCCGCCGGCGACGAACACGGCCTTGAGCGGCGTGCCGGCGCTGCCGAAGAGACGCACGTCGAGACGCGTCTTGCGCGCGCGAATCTCCTTCGGGAGCGCGGCGTAGGTCGCGCGCGCGCGCTCGAGGAGCTGGGCTTCGGACGAGCGGACGACACGCCAACCCGCAGCGACGCGCACGCGCGTCTCGAGCGCCTGGCGGATCGTGCCGCGCAACGACAGCGTCCGCACCGCGCTCACCGTGAAGCCGGTCGTCGGACCGCCGACGCTCTCCGGAGCCTCGAAGCCAAGGCCGTCGCCGACCTGGATCGGCGTCGAGACCTCGACGATCAGCTCACCGCGCTCCTGGCCGACGACTTCGCCGAGCACGACGCCCTTGTTGTCGGGTTGCGTGCGCGTGACGTAGTCGCGCCCCTGGCGGCCGCCGTACATGCCGCCAGTGAAGCCGCGGCTAAAGATCTGGACGAGCGGCTGTACTTCCTCGACCGTCGGCGGCGTGTTGTCGCCCTGCTCGACGCGGTCGAGGAAATCGCGATACGACTTCGTGACGGTCGCGACGTATTCCGGCTTCTTTTTACGGCCTTCGACCTTCAGGCAACCGATACCGGCGTCGGCGATCGCCGCGAGGTGATCGTACGCGCCAAGGTCCTTCGTCGAGATGAGGTAGCCGCGATCGAGCTCTTCGCGCGTCGTGATGTTCGTGAGGACGTAGTCCTTGCGGCAGGACTGCGCGCACGAGCCGCGGTTCGCGCTGCGCTCGGAGATCATTCCGGACATGAAGCACTGTCCGGAGTACGAGATGCAGAGCGCGCCGTGGACGAACGTCTCGAGGCCGAGATCGGGAACGGCGGCGCGAATGGCGCGAATGTCGTCGAGGGTATTCTCACGCGCGAGCACGACGCGCTCGACGCCGAGCTCACGCATCACTTCGGCGCCCGATTCGTCGTGCACCGTCATCTGCGTCGAGCCGTGGATCTCGAGCTCTGGATAGACCTGCTGGATCAGACGGACGAGTCCGATATCCTGTACGATCACCGCGTCGATACCGAGGTCGACTGCTTCGCCGAGGAACATCATCGCGTCGACGAGCTCGGCCGGCTTGATGAGGATGTTCAGCGTCAGGTAGACGCGGCGTCCGCGCTCGTGCGCGATGCGGCAGGCTTCACCGAGCTCCTCCATCGAGAGCTGTGCGCCTTCGTCGCGCGCATTGAAGCGTGCGGCGCCCATGTAGACGGCGTCTGCGCCGTTCGCGACCGCCGCGCGGACGGCGTCGAGCGACCCGGCGGGGGCAAGGAGTTCGGGGATGCTGCGGTGTGCCATAGCCGTTGAAATATAAGGGGTTAAGGCGATCGGTGGCAGTTGAATACACCGCGGGTGAGGATGGGTGTCATAGGCGTGATTGGGTGAAGTGGTTTCCGATAGCGGCGACTCGAAACGGCGAACCGAAGGAGCGAACCGAAGGAGCGACCCGAGAACGACGACGGCGGCGAG
>CBHWBX010000535.1:0-2855 GCA_966111935.1 uncultured Gemmatimonadaceae bacterium | reverse complement strand
ACCTCCGACCTCACGCTTATCAGGCGTGCGCTCTAACCACCTGAGCTACAGGCCCTTACGAATTGCTTCCGAGCCTAGGAAGTTAACCGGCAATTGGGGGTTGGTCAATTGCGGAGCGAGGATCGAGCAGCGTGGATCGGGAGCCAGTTTCTCGATCCCCGATCCTCGCTCCCCGCTCCACTCACTTCACCGATTTCTCGCCCGGTCGACCAAGTCAACCACATCAAAGAACTGCGACACCTGCACCGCCACCGCGTGCCCGCCCTGCCCGGCGAACCCTGAGCCCGCCCGCACCCACCAGCGGTCGGCCCGGTAGGACGCTTTCACGAGCGTGTTCGTCGCGAGGCGGTAGCCAATCCCCCCCTCGGCGTCCACGAAATCCGTGAGGCGCGAGGTCCAGTTCGTCGGCGAGGTCTCGCGAATGAACGGGTACTTGTTCCGCTCGACGCGCGTCGCGACGAAGAAGCGCGGCGTCAGGGTGTACTTCGCTTCGCCGTAGTAGGTGAACCCGGTGATCGATCCGCGGTTCGGCACATCGTAGGCGCCGCGCGCCGCCTCGAGGTGCGTCTCGAGGTACCCGCGCGCGAACTCGACGTCGACCGCGGCGAGGCGCTGGTGATAATCGCTCCACGACCGGCCGTACAGCCCCGTCGACGGCGTGGACTTGTCGAGATATGAACCGGCCATGTACGACGCACCGATCCGGAAACCGACGAACGGCGTGTAGCCGCCGCCGATCACCGGCCGCAGACGCGGCGTCGGCGCCGGGACGTAGCCCTCGTGCGACGCCGGCAGGTTGACCAGCCCCGCCCGATAGTCGAAATGCGCGAGCTCGCCCGAGACCTTCACGCCCTTCGGATACTCGATCGAATACCCATCCGGCTCGCCGATCAGCGGGTTCCGCGTCGAGAACCGGCGCACCGCGAAGGTCCCGATCATCGGCGCGAACCGGCCGACGTCGAGGACGAAGCTCGGCTTCGCCACCCAGCGCACGCCGTACTGCTCGACGTAGACATTCTGGTCCTTCTCCGTCGACGCCTGCCCCCGTTCCCCCTCGGCCTGGCCGTAGAAGACCAGCGACGGTACCGGCTCCCACGCGCCCCAGGTCTGGAAGCGAGCGAGTGCCGCCGCCCTGCCCTGATTGCGCGTGAGCAGGTTCGAGCTCGCATTCGTCGACCACCCCTCGGCGTCGACGATCCCCTGGAGCAGGATCGCTCCCACTCCCTGCGCCGACGCGCGGTGCGGCGCGGCGACGAGCGTCGCCGCGAGCATCAGCAGCACGGCGGCCGACGACAGCGCGTCCCGCATCGTCTTGAGGAGCGACGAGGGCGTGAACGGCTTGCGCAGGAACACCACGTTCGGATCGAGCTCGTACTGGACGAGTGCATCGTCGGCGTAGCCGGACATGTAGATCACTCGCGGTGTGGGATACGTGGTCGGATAGCGGCTCACGAGCTGCGGGCCGCTGGTGTGCGGCATCACGATGTCGGTCAGCAGGACGTCGACGCGCTCGCGCTTCGCGATCTCGAGTGCCTCCGCCGCGGTCGACGCGACGAGCACGCGATAGCCGCGCTCCTCGAGCGTGCGGCAGGCGAGGACGCGCACATCCTCCGCGTCCTCGACGACGAGCACCGTCTCGCTCCCGCCGGGCAGCTCGTCCTCGACGACCTCCGTGCCGTCGGGCGCCGCGATCACATCGACCGCCGGCAGCGTGATCGTGAACGTCGTCCCTTCGCCGAGCACGCTGTCCACGGCGATCGATCCGCCCGACTGGTTGACGATGCCGTGCACCGTCGACAGCCCGAGTCCCGTGCCCTTGCCGATCTCCTTCGTCGTGAAGAACGGCTCGAAGATCCGCTCACGCACCTCGGCGCTCATGCCCATGCCGGTGTCGGTCACCGTGAGCAGAACGCTCGTCCCGGCGGCGGCGTTCCGCGTTCCGATCGTCAGCCGCCCGCCCGAAGGCATCGCGTCGCGCGCGTTCACAGCGAGATTGAGCAGCACCTGCTCGAGCTGCCCGCGATCGGCGCGAATGCGCGACAGCGGCACTGCCGCCTCGATGTCGAGCACGATGTGCTCACCGATGATCCGGCGGAGCATCGGCACGATCGCGCTCACGACCTCGCCGAGGTCGAGCACCGTCGGCTGCATGACCTGCTTGCGGCTGAACGCGAGCAGCTGGTGCGTGAGCTTCGCCGCGCGATCCGATGCTTCGATCACCTGGCGCAGATCCTCGGCCTCCGGGCTCGCGCGATTGGTGCGCATCAGCGCGAGCTGCGTGTAGCCGGAGATGACGGTGATCAGATTGTTGAAGTCGTGCGCGATGCCGCCGGCGAGCGTGCCGATCGCCTCGAGCTTCTGCGACTGGCGCAGCTGCGCCTGGCTCGCCGCGAGCGAGTCCATCAGGTCGTTGAACGAATCGTTCAGGGTCCGCACTTCGGCGGCATCGTTGCTCGCGTCGAAGCGCTCGCGATTCTCGACCGCCGGCCGCGAGCGCATGTAGGCGACGAAGCGCTGGAAGGGACGCAGCACCGTGCGCGCGACGAGCGCCGCGCCGAACGCGGCGACGATCACGGCGAGCGCGCCGTAGACGAGGAAGCGCAGCCGCAGCGGCTCGACGAGCGACGCGATGCGACGCGTGAGCGGCTGCAGCATCCACAGCCGCACCGGCACGCGCTCCTGCGTCTCGCCAAGGAGCACCGGCGCGACGACGTACTCCGAATCGGCAAGCTGAATCGCCGGCGAGCGATCGCCGGCGTGTGACTCGAGGAGCGACGCGATCGCCGGCGTCGCGAGCGCGGCGTTGTTCGTCGCGACGACGTTGTTCCCCGCCGTCACGACGATGTCGGCGTCGG
>CBHWBX010000534.1:0-2859 GCA_966111935.1 uncultured Gemmatimonadaceae bacterium | reverse complement strand
AAGTGGAGCTGACCGGGATCGAACCGGTGACCTCTGCAGTGCGATTGCAGCGCTCTCCCAGCTGAGCTACAGCCCCTCATGCCATGGAAAAGGCCCCGCAAAGGCGGGGCCGCTCCCGACACAGCTAAATCTAGAGAGCGGCAGGTGATACGTCAAGTTGACTCACGGTCCGCCGAGAGGTAACAACAGCGTCCGCCGGACCTTAGGTTGAAGCCATGTTTGCCGACCTCCGACCCGCCGACGTCCTCGCCGCGGCCGACCGCATCCGGCCGCTGATCCAGCGCACTCCGCTCCTTCGCAGCGAACAGCTGAGCTCGATTGCCGGGGGCGACGTCTACCTCAAGCTCGAGAATACTCAGACCACCGGCTCGTTCAAGCTGCGCGGCGCGCTGAACGTCCTCGCGACGCTCAGCCCCGCGGAGCGTAAGGCCGGCGTCGTCGCGTCATCCGCCGGCAATCACGGGCTGGGTGTTGCGTACGCGGCGAAACACTTTGGCGTCCCCGCCACGATTTTCGTCCCGTCCACGGCGCCACAGGTGAAGCGCGACGGCATCGCCGCGCTCGGGGCGACCCTCGATACGACGCAGCCGCACTACGACGCGGCGATGGACGCCGCGAAGGCCTTCGCCGCCAAACGCGGTGCGCGCTTCATCAATCCCTGCCTCGGCGAGATGCTGCTCGCCGGTCAGGGGACGGTGGCCCTCGAGGCGCTCGCCGAGCTCCCCGATCTGCGCTCGTTCGTCCTCAACGTCGGCGGCGGTGGACTGCTCGGCGGGTGCGCGACGCTGCTGCGCGCCGTCGCGCCGTCGGTGAAGATTCTCGGCGCGCAGAGCGTGAACACGGCGGCGATGTCGAAGTCCCTCGCCGCGGGGAAGCTCGTCGAGATCGAGAATCTGCCGACGCTCGCCGACGGTCTCGCCGGCCAGATCGACGAGGAAGCGTTCGACATCGGCAAGCACGGGCTCGACGCGATCGCGACGGTCACGGAAGAGGAGATCGCCGACACGATCGCGTGGCTCTGGCGCGCCCACGCGCAGCGCGTCGAGGGCGCCGGCGCCTGCGCGACGGCCGCCGTGCGTCTGCGGAAGTTCGCGTCGCTGCCGACACCCGCGGTGGTCGTCGTGAGCGGCGGCAACATCGACGCGCGACGCCATGAGGAAGTTCTAAACACACGCGCATAACACAAAGGGCGTCCCGATGGGACGCCCTTTCCGCACGCCGGCCGGTCGAGACTAGTGGTTCCCGAACGTCTCGTTCCGCGTCGAGGCGTCGTTCGTCCCGATGTTCGGACGACGCTCGCCGCCGAGCGAGCTGTTGCCGCCGCGCGCACCCTGGGTGTTCGCGTTGACGCCTTCGTTGTTGTTGTCGATCGCGACCTGGCGATCGCTGCCCGCGCCGCGCGTGTTCTGGAACGACCCTTCGGCATTGCTGCCCGCGCCGCCGCTGTTCGACTGCGCAGCGCCGCGACCGCGCGACTGGCCGCGGGCCTCGCCGCCACGACGGCCGATCGCCGCCATGTGCTCACGATTGCGGCTCACCGCCATGCCGCCCTTCCGGCCGGCCTCGCGCGCTTCGCCGGAATCGAATTCGTGCGCCGTGCCCTTGGCGTGCGCCGCACGTCCACCCTTGCTCGCGATCTCCCGCTGCTTCTCGCGATCCATGGACGCGAAGCCACGGTTGCTGCGTGTGCGCGTCGACCCCTGCGTGGCGTTCTGGTTGTCGCTTCCTGTCGACGTGCGATCGTCGTTGCCCGGTCTATTCGGCATCCTGCTCCTCCTAAAGAATTGACGCGTACCGTCGTCGTGCGTGCAGAACCCGCACCACCGTCCGGGCACCGCCGCTGCTCGCTCCAGGCCCCCCCGGGCCAAACTGCGTACAAACGGATTGCAAACTGCTTGCCGTGGCCGGCGCCTGCTGGAGAGTTGGTAATGGGACCTTCGGGCCGCCCATTTGCCATGCCATCCGGCACACACCATTGCCGTCAGCCCGCCGTGGTTTCTCCTCCCAGCAAAGTCAGTACCTCGCCGGTGATGTACGACGAGTCGACGTTCGATGCAAAGAACACGTATGCCGGCGCCACTTCGTCCGGTTGGCCGGGACGCTGCATCGGCGTCTTCGCGCCATGCTTCGCGGCCTTCTTCGCCGGCTTGTCGGCGACGTTGAGGGGCGTCCAGATGGGTCCCGGCGCCACGCAGTTCACGCGAATCCCCTGCTCCACCAGGTTTTGCGCGAGGGATTTTGTAAACGCGTGGATGGCACCCTTCGTCGCCGAGTAGTCGAGCAGTCCTCCGCTCCCCTGTAATCCGGTGATCGAGCCGGTGTTGACGATGCAGCTGCCGCGCTGCATCTGCCTCACCGCGGCGCGCGCCATGTACATGTAGCCGAAAATGTTCGTGCGGAAGGTGCGCTCGATCTGCTCGTCGGTGAGGTCTTCGATCGACTCCTGGTGTTGCTGATATGCAGCGTTGTTGACCAGGATGTCCACAAATCCGAAGGCGTCGACCGTCGCCTGCACGGCATCATCACAAAATGTTGAATTGCACACGTCGCCGGGGATCAACAGGCAGCGGCGCCCTTCGGCGATCACCGCGGCTTCCGTCACCTCGGCGTCAGACTGCTCCTGCGGCAGGTAGACGATGGCGACGTCGGCGCCTTCGCGCGCGAACAGCACGGCGACGGCGCGGCCGATCCCGGAATCGCCGCCGGTGATCAGCGCCACGCGCCCATCGAGCTTCCCGGAGCCTTTGTACCCCACCGCCTCGAACCGGGGGCGCGGGGTCATCTTCGACTCGATGCCCGGCCGCTTCTGATGCTGTTGCTTGAACGGCGGCTTGGGTCTGCGCGCGGTCTTCTTCTTCG
>CBHWBX010000533.1:0-2873 GCA_966111935.1 uncultured Gemmatimonadaceae bacterium | reverse complement strand
CGGCCACGGCGGCTGCCACGCGGAAGTCGACCCGCTGGTCGGGGACCGTCACGGTGTACTTGTCGCGCAGCGTGGCCTGGCGCTCGCTGGACATCAGCGGGGCGCCGGCGCTGTCGACGAAGTCGAAGTGGAAGGGCAGGAAGCTGATGTCGGTGAAGCGGCGCAGCAGCCCGACGATCTGGCTGCGCTCCCAGACCCGATCACTCCGGAAGGTCCACGGCGTGCGCACGCCGACCAGCGGATTGGGCGGAATACCGGGAAGCATCCTCGCGACCGTGATGAAGATGAGACCGATCATCACGGGCACGAACCGCTCGATCGGCACAGAGTACCCGAGCGTCCGTGCGAGAATGGCGAGGTGAAGCCCAAGGAAGAGCGTGAGCGTGACGTTCACGATACCGCCGAACATCTTCGCGACGTGCTCGCTGCGGGTCTGCGCGACGACGAGCGCCCGGATCCCGAACAGCAGACCGCCGATGAACAGCGTGAGCATCGGGAGGAGCAGCAGGAGGGTGTACTTCGAGCCGTGCGCGTTGGGCCGGCCGGCGAAGTCGTAGTGCGTCACGACGCGCGCGGGCATGCGCGGACTGACGACGATCGACGCGATGACCATCAGCGCGAAGATCGCCAGCGGATACCACCTGCGAACGTTCATGTTGTGCCGGTGAGGGCTACGAGAGGAACCCCGTGAGCAACGCCATCATCTGCATGTCGTACGGATCCGGCGAGACGTCGTCGTCCGCAACCTCGTAATTGAGCTGCGGCGTCTCGAGGATCAGCGGAATGTCCTGCGAGCGACGGTCATTGACCAGCGCGCGGAATGGTTCGGGTCCGATCTGTCCGTCGCCGATCAGCGTGTGCCGATCCTTGTTCGACCCCATCTCGCCTTCGCTGTCGTTGAGATGGAAGAACGACGGCGGCTCACCCGTCGCTTCCTCGAAGGCATCGAGCACGCGCGACACGGCGTCCGGCTCGCGCAGGTCGAAGCCCGACGCGAAGAGATGGCAGGTATCGAGGCCGTAGCCGGTGCGCTTGCGCAGATTCTTCGGGATGTCGCGCAGGATCGCACCCACTTCCTCGGGCGTCTTCGCGAAGGTGCGGCCGGCACCGGCGGTGTTCTCGACGAGCACGCGCGTCCGGCTCTCCGGGTTCGCCTCGAGCGCGTGGACGATCGCTTCGGCGACGCGCGCCGCGGCGGCCTCACGGTCACCGTCAGTCGCCGCACCGGGATGAAAACAGATCTGGCCGATGCCGAGCGCGGTCGAGCGCTCGAGCTCCTTGGCGAGCCCCGCCTTCGCGCGCGCGTACTTCTCCTCCTCGGCGGTCGCGGTGTTCAGGACGTACGCCGAATGCGCCATCACGAAACGGGGATCGATCTTCGCGTCGTCGAGCGCCGCCTGGAAGCGCGCGACGCGGTCCGGCTTGATCGAGCTCTTGTCCCCATAGTACTTGGGGATCGTCGTGAAGATCTGTAGCGCCTTCATCCCCGACGCTCCCGCTCGACGAGCGGCCATGTTGATCCCGCCGTTGTCGATCGTGTGAGCGCCGAAGTAGTGCGTCATGTCGCTTGCTCTTTCCAGAAGTTGATCATTCGCGAACCGCCGACGTAATCAACACTCTCCGGATTCTTCAGCCGTCGCAAGCGGCGCACGACATCGGCGATGCGCAGCGCCTGCTCGTGGATGATGTCGAGCAGCTCGTTCTTCTCCCCTTTCTCCTCGAGCTCCATCAACATGAGCTCGGCGTTGCCAAGGAGCGCCGAGAGCGGGTTGTTGATCTCGTGCTGGAGGGAGAGCGTCGCCTCGCCGATGCCGGAGAGCCAGCGCGCCTTCGCGAGCTCCGCTTCCGCGCGTCGCTGGGCCGCGTCCTGAGCGATCCGCCGGCGCGCGACCATCAGACGCGCGCGCAGATCCTCGGGGGACATCGGCTTGGCGATGAACTCGTCGGCGCCCGCGTCGAGCAGCGCCTCGAGCGCCTCCGGCTGATCGCGTCCGGCGAGGAAGAGCACGAACACCTCGTGATCGGCGTCGGTCTCGCGAATGCGCCGGCACACCTCCAGACCGTCGATGGTCGGCATGTCGACGTCGAGGACGACGAGCTCGGGCTGCCACTCCTCGAACAGCCGCCACGCGTCGGCGCCGTTCGTCGCGACCTCCGTCTCGAGACCGAGCTCGCGCAGCACCGTCACGACGAGCAGCCGGACGATCGGATCGTCGTCGGCCACGAGAACGCGGGGCGGCTGCAGCTCGAGCGCGGTACCCATGGCGAGCCTACTGGAGGCGCCCCACACGCACGACGCGCGTCGGCGCGGAGTCGTCGTTGCGACGGGACATCCACGCGACGGCGACGGTGGGACCCGCGAAGGCGACGGCCGGCGCGGTCGCGCCGTCGATGCTGCGCGATGCCGGCGTGTGGAGCTCGAACAGGTGACCCTGTGAGATCGAGAGGGCGAGGTCCACCTGATCGCGACGGCCGTTCGGCTCCTCGTACGCCACGGCGACGCGCTGCGAGTCCGCGGCGATCGCGGTCGCGACGAGTCGTTCGCCGTAGATGACTGGAACCGGGGAGTGAATCATGTTGGCCATCGAGTGCGCGAAGAAGACGCCCTTTCCTTCGGGCGCGATCATCGAATAGGCGAGGTACACGTCGTCGCCCACCGTCGCGATCGACGGGGACGGGCGCGCGCATCCCGCGGAGCTGATGTCCGTAGTATCGACCGGAACCGGCGATCCCCAAGTCTTTCCGGAATCCGGCGACGCGGCGGTGTACAGCAGGGCGCTGCTGTCGGGGCGCACGTTCCACCAGGCGGCCTGTAGGCGGGTCGCGCGCCGCGCGACCCCGAAGGTGGGGCGGCAGAGCCCGGGACCGCCCGG
>CBHWBX010000532.1:0-2891 GCA_966111935.1 uncultured Gemmatimonadaceae bacterium | reverse complement strand
CGCTCGCGTCGTACGGCGCCGGCATCGCCGCCGAAGCGGCCGACGTCGTCATTCTCGTCGACGCACTCGGACGGACCCACGACGCGATCGCGATCGCGCAGCGCACGATGCGCATCGCGCGCGAAAGCATCTGGGCCGGCCTGGGTTTGAGCGGCATCGGCATGCTCGCGGCCGCGGCCGGCTATCTCCCGCCGATCGCCGGGGCGGCAGCGCAGGAGGTCATCGACGTCGCCGTGATCCTCAACGCGCTGCGGACGTCGCGCGACGGACGGTCCTCGCGGCCGACCGCGCCGCCTGTAGGGGGAACCCCCACAAAAAAACAAGCAACTCCGTACGCGCGCCGGGCGGGATCTCGGACGGAACACGTCCTCGGCCACCGGTAGGTTCGAGGCAGTTCGAGCGGGCAAAGATGACCCGCGACGAGCTGCCAGAAGTAGTGAACCGACCGGAGGAGTTGTCATATGAGATCCACCATGCGATTCGGCCTTTCCGCCCTCATGCTCGCCACGGCGGCCGGCGCGTCCGCGCAGAGCAACGGCGGCCCATCCCAGACGCAGGCCGATACGGGCACGAAGAAGGAGGCCCCGGCGAAGGTGAGCCTCTATCGCCCTCTCGACATCAACCACATCCGGCCGGCGGATTCGCGCGGCGTGAACGTGTTCGAGTCGCCGAAGACGGACGAGATCCCGTTCAGCGGCTTCGTGCTCTCGTTCGGCGGCGCGTTCACCCAGGAGTTCCAGGGGCTCGATCACCGGAACAATGCCGCGCCGAACGTGGTGAGCGGCGTCAATCAGAATCAGCTCATCAGCATCGGCCACGGCTTCAACAACGCGGTCGCGAACCTCAACATCAACGCGCAGATCGCCCCGGGCATCCGCGTCGCGATGACGTCGTACCTCTCGGCGCGGCACCATCAGGAGTCGTGGGTGAAGGACGGCTACCTGCTCGTCGACAACTCGCCGATCGACAACCCGCTGCTCAACAAGCTCTTCAAGTACACGACGCTCCGCGTCGGACACTTCGAGATCAACTACGGCGACGGCCACTTCCGCCGCAGCGACAACGGCAACGGCATGTACAATCCGTTCGTCGGCAACTACATCCTCGACGACTTCACGACCGAGATCGGCGCCGAAGCGTACGTTCGCCCGGGCCCGTGGATCGCGATGCTCGGCGTGACGGGCGGCGAAGTGCACGGCCAGGTCACGACCCCCGAGAAGCGCTCGGCCAGTGTGCTCGGCAAGGTCGGCTTCGACAAGCTGTTCACTCCCGACGTGCGCGTCCGCCTCACCGGCTCGTTCTACAGCAACAACAAGGCGGCGAGCAACACGCTCTTCACCGGCGACCGCGGCGGCTCGGCGTACTACGACGTCCTCGAGAACACGGCGTCGACGGAAACGGCGAACGCGTGGTCGGGGCAGGTCCGCCCGGGCTTCTCGAACAAGGTCAACGCGCAGGTCGTGAACCCGTTCGTCAAGATCGGCGGCGCCGAGTTCTTCGGGAACTTCGAGACGGCGAAGGGTGGCTTGTTCGCCGAGCCGAAGCTCCGCAACATCCGCCAGCAGGTGTACGAAGGGCTGTATCGCTTCGGCGGTCACGATGTCTTCTACGTCGGCGGCCGGTACAACGTCCTCGCCGGACAGCTCGTCGCCAAGAACTACAACGACGAGAGCGTGAACCGGTATCAGCTCGGCGGCGGCTGGTTCGTCACCCCGAACGTGCTCGCGAAGCTCGAGTACGTGAACCAGAAGTACAACGACTTCCCGACCACCGACATCCGCTACGGCGGGCAGTTCAAGGGGTTCATGGTCGCGGGGACCATCGGGTTCTGAGTAGAAACGCGAAGCACCTTCTCTCACTCTTCCCCCTCTGGGTGCATGCACTCAGAGGGGTTCCTCATATGATCAAAACGTGCGCGCGCCATTCGCCGGAAGCGACGTCGCCACCCGCTTGGCGCTCGATGCCACGCGGGTGCGTCGCCAGGCGACCGTGCTCTCGGCCGTCGGGGCACTGTCGGTCGCGGCGGGGGTGGTGCAGGGGCTCCGCCACCACCGGTCGGCCGCGTATGGCTTCACCGGTGCCGGCGCGTCGCTCGTCCTGCTCTCCGTCCCCCTCCATTTCTCGGCCGACGCCGCGCTCAGTCGCGCCGTCTGGGAGTTCAATCGGCAGTTTACGCGCTGATCGCGCGCCGGCGGGGTGGCAGAGATGGGTGCCGATTCGCATCTTTCGGCCTCAACCACACGTCCGGAGAATTCAGTTGAAGCTGAACGCCGAAGTCGTCGTGATCGGTGGCGGGATCATGGGTGCCAGCACCGCCTACCACCTCGCGCGCCGTGGATGCACGGATGTCGTGCTCCTCGAGTCCGCGGAGATGTTCGGCCTCGGCTCGACCGGCCTCAACGCCGGCGGCGTGCGCTACCAGTTCGCGACGGCGGTCAACGTCGAGCTGTCGAAGGTCAGCTTCGGCATGATGGAGCGCTTCGCCGAGGAGATGGATCAGGAGATCGCGCTGCGCCGCTGCGGCTACCTGTTCCTGCTCGATTCGAACCCGGACGTCGTTCAGTTCAAAGCGAACGTCGAGCTCCAGAACTCGCTCGGTGTCCCGAGCCGGATCATCGACGTCGATGAAGTCGCGAAGCTCGCCCCGGAAGTGAACCTCGACGGGATCATCGCCGGGAGCTGGTGCCCGCTCGACGGTCTCGTCGACCCGAATGGCCTGCTCCAGGGCTACGTCTCGCAGGCGCGGCGCCTCGGCGTCACCCTCTACACGAACATGCCGGCGACGCGGATCCACATCGAGAATGGTCAGGTCACCGGCGTGTCGACGAAGGACGGGCACATCGCGACGCGCAACGTCGTCATCGCCGCCGGACCGTGGTCGGGACTCGTCG
>CBHWBX010000531.1:0-2895 GCA_966111935.1 uncultured Gemmatimonadaceae bacterium | reverse complement strand
GGGGGGGGGGGCGCCCCCCCCCCCCCCCCCCCGCGCACATTCCCGCAATCCGCGACCCCCCGACCCACTACCCGAGGGTTTTACGGAGTTCACGGCTTAGTGCTGCCCGCCGATCGTGGCCAGACGTTGTTCGCGCGGTTGATGTCCACCGAGCGATCGTCCGGATCGATCTCGACCTTCGAGACCTTCTTGCCCGGGAAGGTATAGAAGCGGTCGTACCAGCTGGTGTTCGTGCTCCACACTTCGGCCGGGTAGTCGAAGTTCTGCGTCGAGCCGTCGCTGAAGGTGAAGCGGACGTGCATCGGGAGGATGCCGCGCGCATAGTTGCGATAGCGCACGCCGACCGAGTCGCCGCGCTGGACGAGCGTGTCGATGCCGACGTCGAAGTGCGGATTCTCGAGGAACCAGCCGCGGATGAACCAGTCGAGGCGCTTGCCCGACGCGTCTTCGAGGCTCTTGAAGAAGTCCGCCGGCGTCGGGTGCTTGAACGCCCAGCGACGCGTGTACTCGCGGAACGCGGCGTCGAACGACTCCGGTCCGAGGATCTCGTCGCGGAGCTGCGCGAGACCGACGGCTGTCTTCACGTACGCGTTCTCGCCGAGCAGGCGCGGGTTGATGCGATCCGGCGCGACCTCGAGCGGTTCGTCGAGGCCGCGGCGCATGAACTCCTCGACCTCGTGGCGATCATGGCGCACGCGCGCGGCGTAGTCGCCCTTCTCCGGGTAGCGGCGCGCTTCCGAGAAGTAGTTGATGAAGGTGTTGAAGCCTTCATCCTGCCACATGTGCACGCGCTCGTTCGAGCCGACGATCATCGGGTACCACATGTGCCCGATCTCGTGCGTGATCACGTTGTAGAGGTCGTACTTGTCGTCCGACTTCGTCTCCATCGCGACCATGGGGTATTCCATGCCGCTGATCGGACCTTCGACGACGCTGATCTGCGGCCACGGATACGGGAACCAGCGCTCCGAGTATTCCATGATCGACATGCGCGCCTGGTCGGCGGCGTCGTTCCAGTTCACCGCCGCGCTCGGGCGATAGTAGGCGAGCGCGAGGTGGCCGTTCCAGCTCGAGCCGTCCCACTGATAGTCCGGCGACGCCGCCCACACCGCATCGCGCACGTTCTTCGCCTGGAAGCGCCAGGTCTTCATGCCGCTCTTCGTCGGATGCGCGCTGCCGTTCTTGAGCTCATCCTCGGTGATGATGCGGACCGGCTTGTCCGACTTTGCCGCCTGCGCGAGACGCGAGATCTGCGTCGGCGTGAGGACTTCCGCCTGGTTCACGAGCATGCCCGTCGCGGCGACGGTGTAGCCCGCCGGCACGGTGACCGAGAGGTTGTAGTCACCGTACTCGAGATAGAACTCGCCCTGTCCCAGATACGGCTCGGTGTTCCAGCCGCGGACGTCGTCGTAGACGAAGACGCGCGGATACCACTGCGCGAGCTCGTAGAGCGCGCCGTCACGGCCCATGCGGTCGGCGCCGTGCTCGGGGATCAGGAAGTGCCAGGCGGCGTCGAAGGTTGCCGTCTGTCCCGGCGCGAGCGGCGAGACGAGATCGACCTTCATGACGGTGCCGTCGACGCGCGTCTTCACCGCGGTCTTGCGGCCGGCCGCGACCTGGTTGAACCGGTCGATGACGTCGCCGCCTTCGAAGTTGCGGGCGCCGAAGCGCGACTCCGCGGGGAAGACGAACGAGTTGAGCGAGCCGCCCTTGAAGGCGTTCTGCTCGAGCTGGAAGAAGATGTACCGGAGGGTGTCCGGCGAGTTGTTGGTGTAGCGCAGGGTCATCTCGCCGCGGAGCGTCTTCGCGGCGGTGTCGAGCGTACCGTGCAGGTCGTAATCGGCGCGCTGCTGCCAGTACTTCGGGCCCGGCGCGCCGGAGCCGCTGCGGTACGTGGTGCCGATCGGCAGGTTGAGCGGCGCGAACATCGACGTGTCCGGCACGCCGGTGACGTCGAAGCCGAGCGGTGAGCCGGGCTGCTGGCCGCCGCGCGCCTGAGCGGCGACCGGAACCGCCGTCGCGGCGAACGCGCCGGCCGCGAGCAGCGTCGTGACCGACGATCTCGAGAGCTTGTACATGGTGCCTTGGGATTGAAGAAAACGTGCGCCAGCCTTCTTGGCCGACGCACGTGCGACTATGCATGAATCAAGCAAACACGGGCGGTCCAGCAAGAACGGAGCCCGCGAGGATTTTGTAAACGTCGTCTACCGGTGTGAATACACCCGCGTTTTGCCCGTATTCGTGAAGGCAATGATGTCGAACGCGTCCTTCCGGCCCCCCATCTCCATGCCCGGCGACCCGACAGGCATCCCCGGCGCGGCCAGCCCCTGGAGGGCTTCCTTGCTCGCGAGCAGCTTCTTGATGTCCTCGGCCGGGACGTGCCCTTCGACGACATAGCGGCCGACCACAGCCGTGTGGCACGACTGGAGGTCCTCCGGGACCCGCAGCGACTTCTTGATGTCGTCCATGTTCGGCGTGTCCTTCACCGAAGGGGCGAACCCGTTGGCACTGAGGTGCTTGACCCACTTGGCGCAGCACTCGCATCCCGGGTCCTTGTACACGGTGATGGCGATCGGCGCGGTGGCGGCAAGGAGCCTCCGGCCCACGCTGAGCGGGGCGAGCGAGGCTGCGGCCGAAGCGAGCAGAAACTGACGGCGTGTCGGCATCAGTTCAATATAGCAGACTGTCCGTTCTGGAACTCCGAGCGTAGGTGGGACAAGCGCGGAAGGACGGTCGGTAGGGGTTAGGGGTTAGGGACGAGGGGTTAGGAACTACTGAGAGCGGTACCCTAGCCCCACGCAGTTCCTCGCCCCTAATCCCTAACCCCTCGTCCCCTTGAACTCCGACCGAAGGCGCGCAGCGCCGCAGGGAGGAGCAATAAGTAAGTAAATTCCC
>CBHWBX010000530.1:0-2900 GCA_966111935.1 uncultured Gemmatimonadaceae bacterium | reverse complement strand
GAGCGCGCAGCCGGCGCAGCCGACGTTCCAGGACACCGCGCTCGCCCCCGCACCGGTGCAGGCCGGACTGGCGAAGGAGCCTCCGACGCCGACCCGCACCCGCACGGCGCAGCGTCCGGAGACGCGCGCTCCGCGTCCGACGCAGCAGGTCGCGCAGCAGGCTCCGGCGCCGGTTCCCGCGCCGCAGCCCGTCGCCGCAGCGCCGGCGCCGGCCGCGGCGCCCGCGCGCGCCGAGATCGGCTCGGGCGCGGGCTTCGCGCTCACGAGCGGCTCGAAGGTCTGTACCTCCTCGCTGCCGGGCGACAAGTTCGTCGCGACGGTGAACAGCGCCGTCTCCGGCTCGAACGGCGCCGTGATCCCGGCCGGGTCGACCGTGGTGCTCGAGGTTGCGTCGGCGTCGAACGGCGACAACGCCGAGAGCGCGCAGCTGTCGTTGCGCGTGAAGGCGATCGTCATCGGCGACAGGACGTACAACGTCACCGGCGACGTGACGCCCGAAGCGACGCTCGTGCGCACCAAGGTTCAGAACGCCGACCAGAACGCCGACAAGAAGAAGGTCATCGGCGGCGCGATCGCCGGCGCGATCCTCGGTCAGATGATCGGCCACAACACGAAGGGCACGATCATCGGTGCCGCCGGCGGTGCGGCAGCGGGCGCGGCCGCCGCGAAGATGAGCGAGAAGTGGGAAGCGTGCTTGCCCGCGGGTGCGCCGCTGCATCTCACGCTGAGCTCGGCGCTCGTTATGTAGTTGCGACCGTGATAGTCTTTCTGGATGGCTCCTCGCATCCCCCCGGCACTCAAGCCCTTCCATCCGCTCGTCCGGAAGTGGTTCACTGAGACGCTGGGAGCGCCGAGCCCGCCGCAGCGCGAAGGCTGGCCGGCGATCGCGAGCGGATCGCACACGCTGATCCTCGCCCCGACGGGCACCGGAAAGACTCTCACCGCATTTCTCTGGGAGCTCGATCAGCTCATCGTGCGCGGCGCGCGCGATGGGCTGCCGAACGCCGTTCAGATCCTCTACGTCTCGCCGCTCAAGGCGCTGAACAACGACATTCAGCGCAACCTCGAGCGTCCACTCGAGGAGCTCCGCGATCGTTTCGCCGCGGCCGGCCAGCCCTTCCCCGAGATTCGCGTCGCCGTGCGCACCGGCGACACGCCGGCGCGCGAGCGCGCGCGGATGATCCGCAAATCCCCGCACATCCTCATCACGACTCCCGAGTCGCTGCACATCATGCTGACGACGACGCGCGGCCGCGGGATGTTCAGCGGCGTGCGCGCGGTGATCGTGGACGAGATTCACGCGTTGGCGGGTACGAAGCGCGGCGCGCATCTGGCGCTGACGCTCGAGCGTCTGGGACTCCTGTGCGAGACGCCGCCGCAGCGGATTGGACTCTCTGCGACGCAGAGGCCACTCGAGGAGATCGCGCGCTTCCTGGTGGGCATCGAAGACGCATCCCCGCGCGGCCACAGGATCGTCGATTGCGGCCTTGTGAAAACGCTCGACCTCAAAGTCCAGTCTCCCGTCCCCGACCTCGCGCACGTCGGCGGCACCATCTGGTCCTCCGTCACGCCGCTCGTGCTCCAGCACATGCGAAGCGCGCGTACGACGCTCGTGTTCGTGAACAACCGCGCGCAGGCGGAGAAGATGGCGGCGCGCATCAACGCGCTCGCCGGCGGGGAGCTCGCGCTTCCCTATCACGGCTCGCTGTCGCGCGAGCGACGGTTGATGCTCGAGCAGTCGCTCAAGGCGGGGAAAGTTCGCGCGCTCGTGAGCACGAGCTCACTCGAGCTCGGGATCGACATCGGGTCGGTGGATCTGGTGCTCCAGCTCCAGTCGCCGAAGCGCGTCGCGAACGGTTTACAGCGCGTCGGACGCGCCGGGCATTCGCTCGACGCGGTGAGCCGCGGCCTGTTCGTACCGACCTTCCGCGACGACGCGATGGAGCTGCTCGCGGTGATCCGCGCGATGAGCGAGGGCGACGTCGAGCCGACGCGCGTCGTGCAGAACTCGCTCGACGTGCTCGCGCAGGTCGTTGTCGCGATGGTCGCGGCCGACGACGACTGGACGAGCGCCGCGCTGTTCGATCTCGTGCGCTCGGCCTATCCGTATCACGCCCTGACTCGCGCCGCATTCGACGAAGTGCTCTCGATGCTCTCGGGCAAATATCCGTCGGACGTCGCCGCCGAGCTCGACGCGCGTCTGAGCTGGGATCGCGTGAGCGACACGCTCACTGCAGCGCGCGGGGCGCGCATGGTCGCGGTGATCTCCGGCGGAACGATCCCCGATCGCGGCCTCTACACCGTCAACCTCCCCGATCGCACGCGGCTCGGCGAGCTCGATGAGGAGTTCGTCCACGAGACGCGCGTCGGCGACGTGTTTCAGCTCGGCTCCTCGACCTGGCGCGTGAACGCGATCGAGCACGATCGCGTGATCGTCACGCCGGCGCCGGGAGCGCCTGCGCGCATGCCCTTCTGGCACGGCGAGTACTCGGCGCGCTCCTTCCATCTCGCGGCACGCGTCGGTGAGCTCCGCCGCGAGCTCGATGCGGTGCGCACCGCCGAGCAGCTCGCGCTTCTCGCCGCGACCTATCACGCCGACGAGGCGACCACCGGATCGCTCGTCGAGTACGTACATCAGCAGCGGGTCGCGACCGGCACGGTCCCCGACGAGCGTGTGCTCGTCGTCGAGCAGTTCCGCGACGAGATGGATGCGGTGCGCGTCGTCATTCACGCGCCATTCGGCGGCCGCGTGAACGCGCCGTGGGGAATGGCGCTCGCCAATCGCGTGCGCGCGTGGCTCGCCGAACAGGGACGCAAGGCGCGCGACGGCCCGGCGTTCGAGCTCCAGGTCCAGACGACCGATGACGGCATCATGCTGCGGCTGCCCAACCTCAAGGAAT
>CBHWBX010000529.1:0-2906 GCA_966111935.1 uncultured Gemmatimonadaceae bacterium | reverse complement strand
CCACCCATTGCCACATTTCCCCGCACCATGACCCTGTCCCCCATCGACGAGACCGTCACCCACCTGCGCCGGCTCATCCAGATCGACACGCGCAATCCACCGGGCAACGAGCTGCCGTGTGCGCAGTATCTGGCGACGACGCTCGCGGCGGCGGGGATCGAGACGCATCTGTTCGAGCCGGTAGCGAATCGGGGGGCGCTCGTGGGGCGGATTCGGGGGAACGGGACTCAGCCGCCGGTGTTGATCGCGGCGCACATGGACGTCGTCGACGTCGAGCGTGAGAAATGGATGCACGATCCACTCGGCGGTGACGTCGCCTATGGATATGTGTACGGGCGGGGCGCGATCGACGACAAGGGAATGCTGGCGACGAATCTCGTCGCGATGCTGCGCATCAAGCGTGAGATCATCGATGCCGGGTTACCGCTGTCGCGCGACGTGATCTTCGTCGCGACATCCGATGAAGAGATGGGCGGTCCGATCGGGCTCGAGTGGCTGCTCGAGAAGCATCGGGAGCTCGTCGACGCCGAGTTCGCGTTGAACGAGGGCGGGCGGATTCGGATCGTCGGCGGACGGCCGCTGTACGCGGCGGTGCAGACGACGGAGAAGGTCTCACACATCGTCGAGCTGCATGCGCGCGGCGAGAGTGGGCATGCGACGGTGCCCCTGCCGGACAACGCGGTCGCACGCATCGCGCGCGCGGTGGCGTGCGTCGCGACGCATCAGGAGCCGGTGCGGCTGCTGCCGACGACGCGGCAGTTCTTCTCGCAGCTCGCGGCGATCTGGCCGGACCGCGAGGCCGCGGCGTCGATGGCAGCAGTGACGTCGCCCGATGAAGCGATCGTCGAGCGGGCGTGCGCGGAGCTGTGTCACGTGCCGAACTTCAACGCCGTGCTGCGCACCGGCATCGCGCCGACGATCATTCGCGCGGGGAAGCTGCACAACGTCATTCCGAGCGAGGCGAGCGCGACGCTGAGCGTGCGCACCCTGCCGGGGGATGCGATCGGCGATGTGCTCGATCGCCTGCGGACGTCGATCGGCGATGCATCGATCGACATCGTGCTCACGTCGACGGACCGCGGCGCGCCGGTGTCCGATCACGAGTCGCCGATGTATGCGGCAATTCGTGACGCGATTCATGGACTGGATCCGGCGATCGTCACCGTTCCCTACATGAGCACCGGCGCGACGGAGAGCGCGCTGCTGCGCGAGGCGGGCATTCAAACGTATGGCATTCTCCCCTTCCCGCTCGACGAGGGAGACGAAAGTCGCATGCACGGCCACGACGAGCGCGTTCCGGTCGCGTCGTTGGACTTTGGTCAGCAGCTCGTCTTCGATGCGCTCCGAAGGATTGCCGGCTGATTTTTAGCACAGGGTGTGCATACTGAGGGTGCCCCAGGTACCGCCGTCAGGAAGACGGAACGGAGGGCACGATGAAATTTCCAGACGATCCACAGATCACGAATCTCGATCCGGCGAAAGCGCGCGCGACCACCGAATCCGGTGAGCTCGAGCGTCCGAAGGGACGCCGGAAGATCGATTGTGTAGGCAACCCCGAGGTCACCGACCGCCGCATCGAGCATCGCGGCGGACGCCGGATCTACGATATTCCGCGCGCCAGCTAGCCGATGGCGAGCACGGCTGCGGAACGAAAGCTCAAGCAGTTCAAGGAAGAACCGCTTCGGCCCGGCGACCCAAATCTTCGACCGAAAGGCAGGCTTCTCATCATCGGCGGGCACGAGGACAAGGAGGACGAACGGCTGATCCTCCGGCGTCTCGCCGAGCTCGTCGGCGGTGGGAAGCTCGTCGTCGCCACCCTGGCGACGAGCGAGCCCCGCGCGTCGTGGGAGGAGTACAACCGGGTCTTCCGGAACCTCGGCGTGCGCCACGTGCACCACTTGGCGATCGAGACGCGCGCGGAAGCAGAGTCGCTGCGGGCGATGACCGTGCTCGAGGACGCGGACGCCGTGTTCTTCACCGGCGGCGATCAGCTCAAGATCACCTCGCTGATCGGGGACACGCCCGTGTACTCGCGGGTCTTCGAGATCCTGATCGAGGGGGGCACGCTCGCCGGTACGTCGGCCGGCGCCTCCGTGATGAGCGAGACGATGCTCGTCGGCGGCGGTCAAGCTGGATCGCATCGCATCGGCGACACCATCCAGCTCGCTGCCGGGTTCGGCTTCGCGAAGGACATGGTGATCGACCAGCACTTCGCCGAGCGGGGGCGTGTGTCGCGACTGCTCGGCGTCGTCGGGCAGAATCCGCGCATCCTCGGCATCGGCATCGACGAGAACACGGCGATCGAGTTCGCGCCGTTCAAGGAATTCCAGGTCATCGGCGACGGCGGCGTGACGGTGCTCGACGGACGCAACGTCACTTACGGCAATCTCGCCGAGGGGCGCGAGAAGGACACGATGTCGCTCTTCGGCGTGACGCTGCATCTGTTGAGCATGGGCGACCGGTTCGACTTCAAGACGCGCGCGCCGCATCCGCATCCGGCGGAGAAGGTGGAGGAAGAGATGGGCATCGGCGACGAACAGCAGTCGGCGGCCGACGACTGACGGCGATGTTCATCCTCATCGAGAACGGCCAGATCTACACGCCGACACCGATCGGCCGGCATTCGATGCTCATCGCCGGCGACAAGATCGTGCGCATCGGCGGGATCGACGCGCGCGCGCTCGACCGCCTCGGCGTGGAGTGGGAACGGATCGACGCGGAGGGATGCTTCATCGTCCCAGGGCTGATCGATCCGCACGGGCACCTGCTCGGCGGAAGCGGCGAAGGTAGCCTGGCGCTCGCATCGCCGATGGTCTTCGTCGACGAGATCGCGCGCGCCGGCGTGACGACCGTCGTCGGTGTCCTGGGCGTCGATACCACGATGAAGACCGTCGAAGGGCTGCTCG
>CBHWBX010000528.1:0-2909 GCA_966111935.1 uncultured Gemmatimonadaceae bacterium | reverse complement strand
GGCGGCGCCGCGTTCACCGGCGTCAGGCCCGCCCGCCCCGGCGCGGGGGGGCTGTGCGCGCGGGTGGGGGTGCCGCGGGCGGGGGCACCCCCCGCCACCGCGCTCGGCGCCGCGTTGCTCGTGGACGCCCGCGAGCGCGGTGCACACACTCACTGGAACATGGAGCATGCGTATCTCGGCCCGGAGTTCACCGAGCACGAGATCGAGCAGTTCCTGCGCTGGTCGAAGCTTCCGTACCGTCGCGCCGACGACATCGCGGAAGACACCGCGGAGCTGCTTGCCGCGAACAAGGTCGTCGGCTGGTTCCAGGGACGCATGGAGTTCGGGCCGCGCGCGCTCGGCGCGCGCTCGATCCTTGCCAGCCCGATCAATCCGGAGATGCAGGCAACACTCAACGAGATCAAGGATCGCGAGGACTTCCGTCCGGTGGCGCCGGTGGTGACGGCCGAAGATGCCGGCACCTGGTTCGAGGGCGCGACCGATGCGCCGTTCATGCTCTTCACCTTCAACGTGCGCTCCGAGCGTGCGGCGGCCATTCCCGCCGTGCGTCATGTCGACGGCACCGCGCGCGTGCAGACCGTGCGCCGCAGTCAGCATCCGCTCTACTACGATCTGCTCCAGGCGTTCAAGACGAAGACCGGCGTGCCGGTGCTCGTGAACACCTCGTTCAACACCCGCGGCGAGCCGATCGTCTGCACGCCGCGCGACGCGATCGAGAGCTTCTGGACGTCGCCGCTCGACGCGCTGGCCATCGGCCCATTCATCGTCGAGAAACCGGAGCGGGCGCCGTGACACTCGTTTCCGTCGTCATCCCGACGCATCGCCGGCTCGCGCTGCTGGCGCGCTGTCTCGATGCACTCAGCGTTCAGTCGGTCGACGCCGCCGACTTCGAGATCATCATTGCCGACGACGCCAACGACCCGACGACGCGCGACCTCGTTCGCCGCTATGGCGCGCGCATCACGTCACGGCTGCGATACGTTCCGGTCGACGGTCCGCGCCACGGGCCGGCGGCGGCACGCAACCGCGGCTGGCGTGCCGCGATGTCGCCGATCGTTGCCTTCACCGACGACGACACGATCCCGGCGCGCGATTGGCTGCGTGCCGTGATCGAGGGCTTCGACAATGCCCGGCTGCAGGGCGCGTGGGGAAGCGTCCGCGTTCCGCTGCGCCGTCGGCCGACCGACTACGAGCGCGACGCCGCGGGACTGGAGCGGGCCGGCTTCGTCACCGCGAACTGTTTCGTGCGCCGCGAGGTGCTCGAGGCCGTGGACGGATTCGACGAGGCGTTCAGCGCCGCGTGGCGCGAGGACAGCGATCTCTATTTCCGCCTGCTCGATCACGGGCTGATCGTCGCCCATCTGCCGGACGCCGTCGTGACTCATCCCGTGCGTCCGGCACCGTGGGGAATCAGCGTGAGTCAGCAGCGCAAGTGTGAGTATGACGCACTCCTCTATCGAAAGCACCCCGCGCACTACCGCGCTGCGGTCCGTCCCGGACGGCCGTGGCTCTACTACCCGATCGTGGGCGCGCTGCTCGTGATGATCGTCGGGGCGCTGCTGCGACGGCCGCGCGTCGCCGAAGCCGGTGCGGTGCTGTGGCTGATCCTCACGATCGGCTTCGCGCTACGACGTCTTCGGGGCGCGTCACTCGCGCCGGCGCACATGGCCGAGATGTTTGTCACCTCCGCGGTCATTCCGGCGCTGTCGGTTTATCATCGCACGCGCGGAGCCGTGAAGCATCGCGTGCTCTTCTGGTAAGAGGCGATCATGGAGCTTCCGCGATACATCCAGCTGGAGCCGGTGGGTCAGTGCAACCTGCGTTGCCAGATGTGTCCGATCCAGTTTCGACAGGACGGGCCGCCCCACGGCCCACCGGCTTTCATGGATTGGGAGCTCTTCGTCCACATCCTCGACGATCTCCCGACGCTCGAGCAGCTCCATCTCCAGGGCCTCGGCGAGCCGATGATGCACCCGCGCTTCTTCGACATGATCCGCTACGCGGCGGGGCGGGGGATCGAGGTGACGACGAACTCCAACGTGACCCTGCTCACTCGCGATCGCGCCGAGCAGTGCGTGTCGAGCGGATTGGCGACGCTGCACGTGTCGCTCGACGCCGCGACGCCCGAGACCTATGAGCGCATCCGCGTCCGCGCGCACTTCGACCGCGTGCTGCGCAACCTCGGCCATTTGCGCGATGCGCGCGCTGCGTCGGGCGGAACGACGCCGAAGGTCCGGCTCGTGATGGTGCTCATGCAGCAGAATCTCGACGAGCTTCCGTCGCTTCTACAGCTCGCCCATGAAAACCACATCGACACGATGTTCGTCCAGCATCTCTGTCACGATTTCGGCGAGAGCGCGCTTCCCGCGCACTACACACCGATGCGCAACTTCGTGAGCGAGCAGACGCTCACCGGATCCGATCCGGCCCGCATCGACCGCGTCTTCACCGAAGCTCGCGCGATCGCCGATGCCCATGGTATCGACCTCCGTCTGCCAAACGTCGAGCCACGTGGCCACGCGCCCGGCACACCGGGCCCAGAGCGGTGCGATTGGCCCTGGCACGGACCATACATCAGCTACCAGGGCTACTCGATGCCCTGCTGCATGATCGCGACCCCCGACCGCGGCAACTTCGGACGGGTCGGGGAGAACGGGCGGTCGATCGCGGAGATCTGGAGTGGGGCCGAGTACACGGCGTTCCGGGAGGCGTTGGCGTCGGAGGAGCCGCCGGAGATTTGTCAGAGTTGTTCGGTGTATCGTGGGGTTTTTTGAAAGGCGAAGGGAAGGGCGACTGGGAGAGGCGACTAGTGAACGGCGACTGTGTACGGCGACCGTGAGTGGCGACTGTGTACGGCGACTGTGTACGGCGACTGTGTACGGCGACTGTGTACGGCGACTGTGTACGGC
>CBHWBX010000527.1:0-2919 GCA_966111935.1 uncultured Gemmatimonadaceae bacterium | reverse complement strand
GACGAAGTGGCGGTGCGCGTCCGCACCGAGCGGCGACTCGGGTTGGCCGGCATGCGCGAGCGGGCAGCGCTGGTCGGCGGGACGGTCGCGGTCGAGGCCCATCCCGGCGTCGGCACGACGGTCTTCGTCCGGTTGACGACCGACGGCGAGAGGCTGCGCCCGGCCTAGATCAGCCGAGCTCGCGACGCGTCCGCGGTGGGTCGCGGAACGCCGTGGGGGCGGCTATCTTGAGTAATACAATGGGCGCCCTTATATGATTATCGCCACTCACCTCAGTCTGCTTCCGATCGCGCCGCTGCTGTTGCTGCCGTTCGCGATCGTCTTCTTCGTCGTCGTCTTTCCGCTCTGGGGCGTCGGACTCGGCGTGCTCGGATTGATCCTCGTGATCCTGCGCGGATTGTCGAAGCTCACCGGGGGCGCGCTCGACGGACCGGCGACCGCCGTACACAAGGCGTTTCGCTGGGTGCTCACCTTCGGCGGCTTCGTCCGTCTAGGCGAGGACGCGAAGAAGTCGTAACGTTGCGGGATGCGGTATACCCCCGCCATCTCGAGCGTCACCGAGTCTCCGCTCGTTCGCATCGGCGTCCTCGCCGAGTCGATCCCGGGCGCGATCAATCTGTGCTACGGCGAATCGGACATGCCGACGCCGGAGTTCATCACGCGTGCTGCCTACGACGCCGCGCGTGCGGGACACACCTTCTACACGAACACGGCCGGCTACGCCGAGCTGCGTGAGGCGATCGCGCGCAAGCTGCACGAGCTGCGTGGTCTCACGTACGCGCCGGCGGAGATTCTCGTCACCGTCGGCGCGTCGATGGGGATCTACGCCGCGGTGCGCGCCCTCGTCGCGCCCGGCGACAACGCAATCGTCATCGAGCCGACGTATTCGATCTTCGGCAACGACGTCTCGCTGAGCGGCGGCGAGCCGCGACGCATCCCGCTGGCGAGCGACGGCACGCGCTTCCGTCTCGATCTCGACCGCGTACGCGCGGCGATCGACGATCGGACGCGGATGCTCATCGTCAACAGCCCGTCGAATCCGAGCGGCTGGATCGCGACGCCCGACGAGCAGCGCGCGCTGTACGACCTCGCCGTCGAGCACGATCTGGTGCTCCTCGCCGACGAGGTCTACGATCGCCTGGCCTTCGACACGCCGCTCGCGCGCAGCTTCGCGGAAGTCGCCGACGACAAGGAGCACATCGTCGTCGTGAACAGCTTCTCGAAGACCTACAACATGACCGGATGGCGGCTCGGCTGGGTGCAGGGCAGCACGCGACTGATCAAGCTGATGACGAGCGCCGTCGAGTTCATGACGTCGAACGCCACGGCGATGGTGCAGCAGGCGGGGATCGTCGCGCTGCGCGACGGGGACGACTACGTGCGCGAGCTGCGCGATCACTACGCGGCGCGGCGCGCACAGGTGATGACCGCGCTCGCGGCGATGCCCGGGCTCACGACGCCGGAGCCGCGCGGCGCGTTCTTCGCCTTCCCGCGCGTCGACGGGCTCACCGATGCGGCCGAGCTGGCGATGGATCTGCTGCGGCAGACGGGCGTCGCCGTCGCGCCTGGGACCGCGTTCGGCGCGAGCGGGGAAGGGCACATCCGCATCTGCTTCGCGTCGAGCGAAGGGAAGCTCCACGAAGGACTCGAGCGCATCGGTGAATATTTCGCGCGCATGTCGGCACTTGCCTGACACGTGTCGCCGACTACCTTACAGTGCGGTTATTAAAATATTCTAATTAGCATTACATAGCGCACGCTGTGTCCGTTTCGGGGTATTCCCCTATGGAATTAGCCGACGCCCCGACGCTATTTTCGCCTGTCTCCCTACGGGAGGAGCCCGGATGCAGGCCGAGACTCGGCTGCTGCACGATGTGCTCGCTGAGGGGGGCTTTGCCGGTCGTGGTGAGATGCGTGCGCGATGCCGCGCCCTCGACTGGTCCACCACACCGCTTGGCCCTGTCGATGGATGGTCTGCGAATCTGCGCGCTACCGCGCAGCTCGTGCTCGCGCATCCGCTCCCCGCGGTGCTGCTCTGCGGGACGGATCTCATCCAGATCTACAACGATGGCTTCCGTGCGATGATGGGCACACGCCATCCCGCCGGACTCGGCCGGCCGATGCGCGAGTGCTTTCCGGAGGCATGGGAGGTCAACGCGCAGATCTGCGAGCGCGTGCGGCGCGGGGAGGGGGTGGTGCGCGAGAACACGCTCTTTCCGCTCGCTCACGTCGGGAAGACGTTCACCCATGCGTATGCTCCCGTGTACGACGACGACGGGAGTGTGGGCGGCGTGCTGCTCACCGTGCTCGCGCCGACGGCGAGCGAGGCGCGCCAGCGATTCCTCCTCGCGCTCGCCGATCGCCTGCGCGGCCTCACCGAACCCGACGCGATCCAGTACGAGGCCGCGCGTGCGCTCGGGAAGTATCTCGCCGCCGACCGCGTCGGCTTTGCCGAAGCGGATCTCGACGGTGAGCACGTCGTCGTCACGCGAAACTATGTCAGCGACGTGCCGCGCATCGTCGGCCGGTACCGCTTCGACGACGACGGGGCGCCGCTCCGCATCGCATTCGATGCGCGACGGACGATCGTCCGCCCGGACGTCGCCAATGATCGAGCGCTGTCCGACGTGGAGCGGCAATCGCACGCGCTGCTGCAGATCGCCGCATCGGTGAGTGTGCCGATCGCGAAGCACGGCCGCGACCGCGGGCGCGTTACCGCGGTCATGTTCGCGCATCACGTCGTGCCCCACGAGTACACGGCCGAGGAGCTTGTCCTGCTCGAGGCCGTTGCCCATCGGACCTGGGATGCGGTCGAGCGCGCGCGGTCGGAATCCGCGCAGCGCGAGAGTGAGATCAGGTACCGGACCGGGGTCGAGCGGCTCGTCGTCGAACGGACCGCGGAGCGCGATCGCCTACGGC
>CBHWBX010000526.1:0-2933 GCA_966111935.1 uncultured Gemmatimonadaceae bacterium | reverse complement strand
CCGTCGTCGCTTCCGCTCACCGCCGGGGGGCGTGCCGTCGGCCGACGCCCTAGGGACCGACGTCGGCGCGCGCACGCTCGTGGAGCTCGACGGCGAGGACATCGTCGTCGAGCTCGCGCAGCATCTGCTCGGCGGTAAGAATATTCTCATCGATGCGGGTCCGCGGCTCGGCTGTGCGTGCAGCGGCGCTTTGCCCGGTACGCCACCGCGCGAAGCGCGCGCCTCCGTCGTGGCGCACGAGCCGCCGCGCGCGAGCACGCCGGTGGTCGAGGAGCAGGCGCCGATCGATCTCGAGCTTCCGATTCCCGCCGTATCGCGCACCCCAGTGGAAGTCGTCGCAGTGCCGCCGAATGCGTCAGGGTCGCGGTCCGTCGTCACTCCGCCGACCGCGATGCCGCTCGGCAATCGCATCAGTCCCGTGCGTGGCTTGAATCCCGTCGTCGAGCCGCGTGCGCCGCGACAGAGCGGCCCGGTGAGCGCGCGGCCGGTCGTCGGTGGAAATGTCCCCGTCGCTCGCGATGGTGAGGGCAAATCACTGCCCCGTGCCTATGTCGCGCGCCGGCGATCATCGCCGAAGGGCATCCCGGCGATCGCGCTGCCGGATGAGAACGAGAGCGCGACGCGCCCGTCCCAGGCCGTCGAGCCACCCCTCCCGAGCGTGAGGCCCGCGGTCGAGATGATGATGGCGGATGCGGCAAAGGCTCCGAACATCACCCCCGCGGCCGATACATCTGTTGCCGAAAACGCGCCCCCGCCTGGGAGGATCTCGGGGAGTGCGTCACTCCCGCTCGCATTGACGCCGCGACAGCTCGTCTACGTGGCAATCGCCGTCGTCATGCTCGCGCTGTCGATGAGCGCGGTCGTCGGGATGATCGTCGGGCGACTGGTGCGGCCGGAGCCTGCACCAATCGCCACGACGCAGCCAACCCCTTAGCGCGCGGTCAGTGCGGCGCGCGCGTTGGCGACCGCCTGCGCCGCGTGCTCGAAGCGCGACGCGAGGTCGGCAATCTCGCTCTGCGTGAGCGCGGCGTCGTTCGCGCGCACCGCCTCATTCACCGACGGGAACACCATGTTCGCGTAGCCGTTGTTCTCGTCGGCGACGTAGATGAGGTTGCGGAACCAGGGCCGCGTCCGCAGGCCTTGCGGGCGGAGCAGCGAACGCTCTACCTGCAGCAGCGCCTGATTGGTGCGCTGGAACGACGCGGCCGGCGCGCCGGCGGCGAGCGACGAATCACGCGTCGCGTTGAACATCGCCGCTTCGCGCTCGAAGCGATCGATTGCCGCGCGCAGCGCCGTCGTCGGCGCGTTCCACTTGCGATCGGCCACCGCGCGATCGATCGGCGCGATGTACCGGCGCATCGTGCGCGCAAACTCGACATAGTCGTACGGCAGCACGTCGGCGTTCGCGATTCGCATCATCATCGCCGTCGCGATCTTCGCGGCGGTCGCGTGATAGACGAACTTCGGATCGCCGAACTTCGACATCCAGGTGTAACTGTCGTACTGCGAGTGATAGACACCGCCCGCGCCGCCGAAGCCCCACTCGGCGATCGGGATGCCAAGGTGGTTGTAGAAGCCGGCGAAGTCGGAGCCGCCGCCGGGATCGCCCATCGGCGGCTCGGTGGAATCGGGGATCGCGCTCGCGGCGCGCCACTGCGAGTAGACCGTGCCGCCGGCGGGATCGGGCACGAGACGCGCGATGTCGCGCAGCATCGGGCGCAGCGACGGCGAGCCGCCGCCGCTGAACCGCGAGCCCTGTGCGGCGACGTCCTGATTGAAGTACGCGACCGCGTGCTGCGTGAGGCGCAGCGAATCGTCTTCGACATATTCGGTCGAGCCGAGGAGACCCCACTCTTCGGCATCCCACGTCGCGAAGACGAGCGTGCGGCGCGGACGCCAGCCGTTCTTCATCTGCTCGGAGACGGCGCGCGCCGCCTCGAGGATGCTCACCGTGCCGCTCACGTTGTCGGCGGCGCCGGGGCCCCAGCCGTCGCGGTGCCCGCCGATGATCACGAGCTCGTCGGGCAGGTCCGTTCCGCGGATGTAGCCGAACGTGTCGAAGATCGGCTTCATCGGCTTGGTCGCGCGATCGTCCTTCACGGCGAGACGCGCCTTCACCGGCCCCGGACCGACGTGGTAGTGGAACGACAGCCCGCCCTGCCATCCGCGCGGCACGCCCGGGCCCTTCAGATACTTCAGCAGCTCGCTCGCGTTGCCGTAGCCGATCGGCACCACGGGGATGTGCGAGATCTCCATCTTGTCGGGCGTGAGGCGGGGAACGTTGCCTGTGCTCCCGTAACCCGGAGTCGACGGATCTCCGTCGATGTTCAGAATGCTGCCCCGCTGGACGCCGTTCGGATTGCGCATCGGCCCGTCGGGATAGACGTCGCCGACGACGAAGCCGTCGTCCTGCGGATCACTGTAGATGAACAGGCCGACCGCGCCATGCTTCTCGGCTTCGCGCGCCTTGATGCCGCGGAACGAACGGCCGTAGCGCGCCATCACGATCTTGCCCTTCACCGAGATGCCCATCGAGTCGAGCTGTTCGTAATCCTCGATGAGGCCGTAGTTCACGTAGACGACGTCGGCGGTGACATCCCCTTCACCGCTGTAGCCGTTCACCGTCGGATACTGCGCGAGCTTCGACGTCGGATCGCCGGCGACCGGCGGCTCGACGAGGTTGAACTCCTTCGGCGACGGGCTGACGCGCGCCGCGCGCACCGACACCGGGTGCGGCATCCACACGTCGTACGTCCGCACTTCCGTCTCGATGCCCATCTTCTTGAGCTGGCCGATCACGTAGTCGCGCGTGCGCGCCTGCGCCGGCGTTCCACTCACGTGCGTCTCCTTCGAGAGCTCGCGCGAGTGGGTCGAGGCCTGCGACGCCATCGGGCGTGCGATGGCTTCCGTTTCGAGCGCGCGCTCGCGCGCGC
>CBHWBX010000525.1:0-2939 GCA_966111935.1 uncultured Gemmatimonadaceae bacterium | reverse complement strand
ACAGTCGCCGTATACAGTCGCCTCTCACGGTCGCCCTTCAGGTTCCAGCTCCGCCTCCCGGCCCGCCACCCACGCTCACTCCAGCTGCTTGAGCCGAACCCGTCGGTCCAGACCTTGCACCTACCCCGTCGCGCCATGACCACCCCAGGATCGGCGGTCGTCGAACCGCAGTTGTACGACGCCAACGAGCTCCGCGTGACTCGCGTTCGCGCGCTCCGCGGACCCAACTACTGGCGTCTCGCCCCCGTTATCGCCTGTGACGTCCGACTCGGCGCGCTCGAGGATGTGACGTCCGATCAGATACCCAATTTCTGCGATCGCCTGATCGGCTACCTGCCCACGCTCCGCGAGCATCCGTGCTCGCGCGGTGAAGCGGGCGGGTTCGTCGATCGATTGCAGGACGGGACGCACCTTCCGCACATCCTCGAGCACGTCGCGCTCGAGCTCCAGACCCTCGCCGGCGCCGACGTCGCGTTCGGGCGCGTCGTGCAGTCCGGTGACCCAGGCGTCTGGTGGGTCATCGTCGCGTACGAAGAAGAAGAGGTCGGCATCGAGGCGATGTACGACGCCGTGCGCATCATTCGCTCGTGCATCGACGGCGTGCCGACCGACGTCGAGCGGATCATCGGCGACCTCCAGGATCTGTACGAGAGCGAGCGCCTCGGTCCCTCGACCGCCGTTGTCGTCGAGGAAGCTCGTCGGCGGAACATCCCCGTGCGCCGGCTCAACTCGCGCTCGCTCGTCCAGCTCGGACTCGGCAAGAATCTGCGTCGCATCCAGGCGACGATCAGCGACTATACCAGCTCGATCGCCGTCGAGATCGCGCAGGACAAGGAAGACACCAAGCGCGTGCTGAGCAACATCGGGCTCCCGGTGCCGCGCGGCGGCGTCGTGCGTTCGCTCGAAGGCGCGCTCGAGCTGGCCGAGGACATCGGCTATCCGGTGATCCTCAAGCCGATCGATGCGAGCCACGGCCGCGGCATCTCCGGGCGTCTCGATTCGCCCGACGCGATGCCCGAGGCGTGGGAGCTCGCGCGTGCGGTCTCGAAGAACGTGCTCGTCGAGCACTTTCACGGTGGACGCGATCATCGCGTGCTCGTCGTCAACGGCAAGGTCGTCGCCTGCGCCGAGCGGTTGCCGGCGCACGTCGTCGGCGACGGCAGCAGCACGATCGACGATTTGATCGTTCGGGGGAATCGCGATCCGCGCCGCGGCGTCGGACATCGCAAGACGCTCACGAAGCTGCCGACCGACGATCGCACCGTCGCGTATCTCGCGAAGAGCGGACGGACGATGGATACCGTGCCGGCGAAGGGCGAGATCGTCTACCTTCGCGGCACGGCCAATCTCTCGACTGGCGGCACCTCGATCGATCGCACCGACGAGATGCATCCCGACAACATCACGGCGTGCGAGATGGCCGCCGGCATCGTCGGCCTGGACATCGCCGGGATCGATGTCCTCACGCGGGACATCGGCAAGCCGTTCCGCGAGAACGACGCCGTGATCCTCGAGGTCAACGCGGCACCAGGTACGCGGATGCACACCCATCCGTCGGAAGGGCAGTCGCGTCCCGTCGGCACGGCGATCATCGACATGCTCTATCCGCCGGGGACGGAAGTCACGATTCCGATCCTCGCCGTCACCGGCACGAACGGCAAGACGACGACGGTGCGCCTCCTCGCGCATCTCTTCCGCAACACCGGCCATCGCGTCGGCTTCACCACGACCGATGGCGTCTACATCCAGAACCGTCTCGTCATGGAAGGCGACATGACGGGCCCGTTCGCCGCGAACATCATTCTCTCGAACCCGACGATCGACGTCGCGGTGCTCGAGACGGCGCGCGGCGGCATCCTTCGCTCGGGCCTGGGCTTCGACGAAGCCGATGTGGGCGTGGTGCTCAACGTCTCGGCTGACCACCTCGGCCTGCGCGGCATCCACACCGTCGAGCAGCTCGCCGACGTGAAGAGCGTGATCCCGGCGATCGTGCGGCGCGACGGGCACGCGGTGCTCAACGCCGACGATCCGCTCGTCTACGCGATGCGCGAGAAGACGACCGGCGACGTCGTCCTGTTCAGTACCCAGCCGCGCGGCACCAATCCGAAACTCGAAGAACATGTCGAGCGCGGGGGGATCGCCGCAACTCTCGAGGACGGCCAGTTCATAATTAGTCGCGGAAGGTTACGAATTCCGATCGCCAGCGAGCGCGACGTCCCGCTCATGCTCGGCGGCGCGGCGAAGTTCCAGCGGCAGAACATCCTCGCCGCGATCGCCAGCGCGTACGTGCAGGGGATGCGCTACGACGACATTCGCGCCGGGCTGCTCTCGTTCTTCCCGTCGCCGACGCTCACGCCGGGACGCCTCAACATCATCCGCCTCAAGTGCGGCGCGCGCGCGCTCGTCGACTACGCGCACAACGCCGCCGCGATCGAAGGGCTGATGGAGTTCGTGCTCGCGCTCAAGGCGGAGCGGCGCATCGGCATCATCACCGCGCCCGGCGACCGCCGCGACGACGACCTGCGCATGGCCGGCCAGCTCAGCGCCGGATTCGACCACGTGATCATCAAGGAAGACACCGATCGTCGCGGCCGCGAGGTCGGCGAGATCGCCGGCCTGCTGCGCGAGGGACTCACGCGCGGGGGACTCGCCGAGAGCCAGATCGAGATCATTCGCGACGCCGACGAGGCGATCCGCGCCGGACTGGAACGGGTGAAGGAAGGCGACCTGCTCGTCGTCTACGCCGAGAAGGTTCCGCAGACGCTCGCCGCCATTCAGGCGTACGCCGTGAATCCATGACGACGACGACCCTGCCCGATCCGACAACCGAGATTCGTATCACCGCGCTGACGGCCATGCGCGGGATCAACTTCTGGTCGCGCCGCCCGGTGATCCGCATGGATCTCTCCGTCGGCGAGTTCGACGAGATCTCCTCCGCC
>CBHWBX010000524.1:0-2964 GCA_966111935.1 uncultured Gemmatimonadaceae bacterium | reverse complement strand
CGTTCATGGAGCGGAACATCATGGGCGGCGACCGCCCGGACCTCCCGCCCCTCCCCGACCGCGTGCTGCTCCGCGAAAAGTATCAAAAAGCTACTAAATACGTCGACTTCCGCGAGATGCTCGCGAAGCAGCGCGACCTCGACGCGGTGATCATCGCGACGCCCGATCACATGCACGCCGCCGTCGCCGCGGCGGCGATGCGGGCCGGGAAGCACGTCTACTGTCAGAAGCCGCTGACCTACTCGGTGTACGAGTCGCGGCTGCTGCGCCGCCTCGCGCGCGAGCACAAGGTCGTGACGCAGATGGGCAACCAGGGCCATTCGGGCGACGGGACCCGGCGCGTCGTCGAGTGGATCCGCTCGGGTGTGATCGGCCATGTGCGCGAGGTGCACATCTACACCGATCGTCCCGCGCGCTTCTGGGCGCAGGGACTGCCGCGTCCGAACGCGACGTCGACGCCGTTTCCGGTGCTCGCGTCGGGTAACGTCGGCAACATGCGCAACGCGCTCGCGATGTCGCTCGGCAATGCGAACGTCACGCCGCCCGCGGGACTGCGCTGGGACCTCTACCTCGGCGCGATCGCCGAGAACGTGCCGTACCATCCCGTCTATCACCCGTTCACCTGGCGGGGATGGGTGGACTTCGGATGCGGCGCGCTCGGCGACATGGGCGCGCACCTGATCGATCAGGCGTACTGGGCGCTCGGTCTGACGCAGCCGACGACCATCGAGGCGACGTCGTCGCTCTGGGGAACGGAGACGATCCCGCCACCGGCCGGCGCTCCGCCGGGCACGCGGGCGACGACGAAGAACGTCTCGTATCCGATGGCGTCGACGGTGCACTACCAGTTCCCAGCCGTCGGCGAGCGTCCGGCGGTGAAGGTGAACTGGTACGACGGCGGTCTCTTTCCGCCGCGTCCCGACGGCCTGCCCGACGACGTCGTGTTCGACTCGGAGGGTGGCGGCATCTTCATCGGCGACAAGGGCATTCTCATTCACAACACGTACGGCGAGAAGCCGCGGCTCTTCCCAGAGTCGATCGCGCAGGCTGGATTGTCGGTGCCGCAGACGCTGCCGCGCATCACCGAGAGCCATCAGATGAACTGGGTGCGCGCGTGCAAGGGCGAGACGGAGGCGAGCTCGCCGTTCGAGTACGGCACCCAGCTGAACGAGACGATGGTCCTCGGCGTCGCCGCGCTGCGCGCCGGCCAGGGACGCAAGCTCCTCTACGACGCCGACGCGATGCAGTTCACGAACGCGCCGGACGCCAACCAATACCTCACGCGCGAGTACCGCGCCGGATGGGCTCTATGAACATGTGCAGCATCGCTCTCGCACTCGCGATCACCGTCGGCTGCTCGAGTCAGCACGCCGCAACCGCCGGCCAGACGGCGAGCGCCCCCGCGGCATCCAGCGTCGCGCCGGGGCCGTGGCGCTCGCTGATGGATGCGAAGCAGTGGCGCGCGTATCGCGCCGACACCGTTCCGTCGCGGTGGACCTTCGCCGACGGCATGCTCTCGAAGACCCGCCCCGTCGAAGACATCGTGACGCGCGACGAGTTCGGCAACTTCGAGCTCGAGCTCGAGTGGCGGATCGGCGAGGCGGGGAACAGCGGCATCTTCTATCGCGGCACCGAGGAGTACGATCACATCTACTGGAGCGCGCCGGAGTATCAGCTCCTCGACAACATCAAGGCGTCGGACAACAAGACGCCGCTGACGCGCGCCGCCGCGGTATATGGGTTGTATCCCGCGCCCGACGGCCACGTGAAGCCGGTCGGTGAGTGGAACAGCACGCGCATCGTCGCGCGCGGGAATCACGTCGAGCACTGGCTCAACGGCTTCCTCATGGAGCAGTACGAGCTCAACTCGCCCGATTGGAGCGCGAAGGTCGCGGCGAGCAAGTTCAAGGCGTGGCCGAACTACGGAAAGTCGGCGCGCGGACACATCGCGATCCAGGGCGATCATCCGGGCGCGCTCGCCTTCCGCAATATTCGAATCCGGGAGCTCAAATGATCGGGGCACGGACGAAGCTGTCGGCGATGATGTTCTTCCAGTTCTTCATCTGGGGGGTGTGGTTCGTCACGATGGGCACGTATCTCGGAAAGACGCTGCACTTCACCGATCCGCAGATCGCCCTCGCGTACGGCGCGACGGCGATCGCCGCGCTCGTCTCGCCCTTCTTCGTCGGGATGATCGCCGATCGCTTCTTCGCGAGCGAGAAGCTGCTCGCCGTGCTCCACCTGCTCGGCGCGGCGCTGATGTGGCTCGTGACGATGCAGACGGAGTTCTCGCGCTTCTATCCGCTGCTGATCCTGTACGCGCTCTGCTACATGCCGACGCTGTCGCTCACGAACTCGATCTCGTTCCATCACGTGACCGACTCGACGCGCGACTTCCCGGTCATCCGCGTGCTCGGCACGATCGGGTGGATCGCCGCGGGCATTCTCGTCGGCAAGGTTCTGCACGCCGACGCGCTGGTGACGCCGATGCGCATCGCCGCGGCGTCGTCGCTGGTGATGGGCGCCTACGCGCTGACGCTTCCGCACACGCCGCCGAAGGCGGCAGGTACGCCGTTCAGCGCGCGCGATGCGATCGGCCTCGACGCGCTGCACCTGCTCGCCAATCGCGACTTCCTGATCTTCGTGATCGGGTCGTTCCTGCTCTGCATCCCCCTGCAGTTCTACTACACGTTCACGAACCTCTTCCTCAACGACATCAAGGCGCCGGAGCCGGCGTTCATCCAGACGTTCGGACAGATGTCGGAAGTCGGCTTCATGCTCCTTCTCCCGCTCGCGCTGCGCCGGCTCGGCATCAAGTGGATCATGCTCGTCGGCATGCTCGCGTGGTCGCTGCGCTACCTCGCGTTCGCGAACGGCAACCCCGATACGGGGATGTGGATGCTCTACGCCGGCATTCTGCTCCACGGCGTCTGCTACGACTTCTTCTTCGTCGGCGGCCAGATC
>CBHWBX010000523.1:0-2983 GCA_966111935.1 uncultured Gemmatimonadaceae bacterium | reverse complement strand
TACCCGCCGCGCGGCGACAACAAGGAAGGCTGGGACAACATCGACATCAAGGGGTGGATGAACTACCCCATGCAGATCAAGATCAACTTCCTCTGCCGCGATTCGATCCTCGCCGCGCCGATCGTGCTCGACCTGGCTCTCTTCTCGGACTTCGCGCACCGCGCGGGGATGAAGGGGATTCAGGAATGGTTAAGCTTCTATTACAAATCGCCGATGGCGGCTCCGGGATTGCAGCCGGAACACGATCTTTTCATCCAGCAGACGAAGCTCAAGAACACGCTTCGGCACTTGATGGGTGAAGAGCAGATCACCCATCTCGGGCTGGAGTACTACCAGTCCTGATTCGGGGAGATCGACTGATGCGAAGAGCTGTCATCCTGAGCAAAGCGAAGGACCTCTTCGCACTGACGGGAATGCTCCTGTCGGTCGGTGCACTGGTGTCGTGCGACAGCGGCCCGCAAAAGCCGCCGTCGCTGCACCAGTACACCCAGTCGTACGATTTCACGATCCAGCCGGACCAGGCGCCGCCGCACGCGCGGGAAGACGTCCGCTACGTCGTGACGATCTTCGATCGGAAGACGCGGCAGCCGATCGAGTCGGGAGACGGCCAGCTCTTCGCCGGCATCCCGGTCGATCCGCAGATCCCGAACGGCGCGCAGTCGAAGACCTGGGACGCGCTCGAGTACGGTCCGGAGGCCGGGACGTACAAGGCGAAGCTAAATTTCGTCATCCCGGGCACGTGGGCGGTCGCGATTCGCTTCCGGCGAGATTCGCTGCACCCGCTCGAGCGCACCGACTGGATGCAGGACGTCATCAACGAACGCCCCTCAGCGACCCCGTAACACGGCTTCTCGACGGAATGCGACACTTCTACCGCAGCCATCTCTCGCTCGCCGACGTCCTCGCGGCGGCCGACACGTTCTTCCCCGGCATCGGCCTCGCGCAGAACACGACGGCGCCGAAGACCCGCACCTACTCCGGCCCCCTCGGCGCGCTCAAGCTCTCCGTGAAGGCGGAAGGCGGCCACTACACCTTCGTCGAGGTCAACACCGACCAGATGGGGGAGAGCCGCATGGATCGCAACGTGAAGCGGTTCTTCAACGGACTGCATCGCACCGAGCATCCCGAGCACGAGCTCACGACGAATTTCTAGTTGACGCCGCGCCCCGCGACGTCATCCTGAGCGCAGCGAAGGACCCCTTGGCACCGCGGAGACCACCTCCCCGGCACACAGGGGTCCTTCGTCGCTTCGCTCCTCAGGATGACTGTAGCGCTCGAACGGCTTAGTTTCCTCCGTCATGCCCCGCGCAACTACGAAGGCGCCCAAGGCGCCGTCTCCCGCTGCGTCCGTCGATTCCTCGCCCTCGTCCCGCCTGTCGCGGGAACAGCTCCTCGAGCTCTACTACTGGATGCGCCTCACGCGCACCCTCGAGGAGCGCTTGGTGGCGCTCTATCGGCAGACCAAGGTCGTCGGTGGTCTCTTTCGCTCGCTCGGCCAGGAAGCCGACGCCGTCGGCTGCGCCTACGCGCTCGAGCGCCGCGACATCATGTCGCCGCTCATCCGCAACATGGGCGCGATGCTCGTCAAGGGCGCGACGCCGGTCGAGATCCTCAAGCAGTACATGGCGAAGGCCGACTCTCCGACGCGCGGCCGCGAGCTGAACATCCATTTCGGCGATACCGATCGCGGATTCATCGGACAGATCTCGCCGCTCGGCGACATGATCCCGGTGATGACCGGCGTCGCGATGAGCTTCAAGATGCGCCGCGAGGATCGCGTCGGTCTCGTGTTCATCGGTGACGGCGCGACGTCGACCGGCGCGTTCCACGAGGGGATCAACTTCGCCGCCGTGCAGCGCGTGCCGCTCGTCGTCGTCGTCGAGAACAACGGCTACGCCTACTCGACGCCGACGCACAAGCAGACGCTCGCCCGGCAGTTCGTCGACAAGGCGATCGGTTATGGCATCCCCGGCGAGCAGGCCGACGGCAACGACATTCTGGCGACCTACGACGTCGCGAAGCGCGCCGTCGATCGCGCGCGCCGCGGTGAAGGCGTGACGCTCGTCGAGCTCATGACCTATCGCCGCAAAGGCCACGCGGAGCACGACAATCAGTCGTACGTCCCCGAGGGCGAGATCGAGCGCTGGGAGCGCGAGAACGATCCGATCTCGCGCTACCTCGTGCGCCTGCGCGACGAGCTCGGATTCAGCGCCGCCGAGATCGAAGCGACGGATGAGCGCGTCCGCACCGAAGTCGACGCCGCGACCGATGAGGCGGAGAAGTCCGGCTTCCCCGAGGCACTCGACGCGCTCACCGGCATCTATGCGGATCCTCCGGCCGAGCAGCCGCTCTGGTTCCGCGAGGGCAGCACCGGTGTGGTGAAGGAGCACGAGCGTCCTGTCGGCTGGGGCGTCTACGACACGAGCAAGGGTGGAAAGAGCTGATGGCCGAGATCACCTACCTCGAGGCCATTCGCGAGGCCCTGTTCGAGGAGATGGAGCGCGACCGCAACGTCTTCTGCATGGGCGAGGACATCGGCGCGTACGGCGGTGCCTTCAAGGTCACCGAAGGACTGCTCGCCAAGTACGGTGAAGAACGCGTCATCGACTCGCCGATCTCCGAGATCGCGCTCGTCGGCGCAGCCGCGGGTGCGGCGCACATGGGGATGCGTCCGGTGGTCGAGATGCAGTTCATCGACTTCATCGCCAACGCGTACGACATCCTCACCAATTACGTCGCCACGGCGCGCTATCGCGCCTTCCTCCCGTGCCCGATGGTCGTGCGCGGTCCGAGCGGCGGCTACGTGCGCGGCGGTCCGTTCCACTCGCAGAATCCCGAGGCCGGCTTCATACACACGCCTGGACTCAAGGTCGTCTATCCCGCGACCGCCGAAGACGCCAAGGGCTTGATGAAGGCGGCGATCCGCGATGACGACTGCGTGCTCTTCTTCGAGCACAAGTATCTCTATCGCCGCATCAAGGGC
>CBHWBX010000522.1:0-2986 GCA_966111935.1 uncultured Gemmatimonadaceae bacterium | reverse complement strand
CCGCGCCCCATCACTCGATGGCGCGCGGACCCGCCGCACCACCCACGGAAAAACGGTTCTTCTCGGCGAAGACAACGACGACAACCGCATCGTCTATTCCACGATCCTGCGGCATTTCGGCTACTCGGTCACCGAAGCGTTGAATGGTGAAGAGGGGATCGCGAAGGCGCGCAGCGAAAAGCCGGACCTGATCCTGATGGATATCTCGATCCCGGTCATCGACGGCTGGGAAGCGACGCAGGTGCTGAAGCACGACCCGCAGACGCGGGAGATCCCGATCATTGCGCTCACCGCGCACGCGCTCGCGTCCGATCGCGAGAAGGCGATGGAGGTGGGCTGCGACGGATATTTGGCGAAGCCGTGCGAACCGAGGGCGGTCGTGGCTGAGGTGCAACGCTTCCTCGGGAAAAACGATGGTACTACCGGCTGACGGCGATACCGCCCGCATCCTGATCGTCGACGACCACGAAGACAATGTCGAGCTGCTGAAGGCGCGACTCGAATCGTGGGGCTTCCGCACGAGCACCGCCTCGGACGGCGAAGCGGCGCTCGACGAGGTGCAGAAGGCCCCGCCCGACCTCATCCTGCTCGACGTGATGATGCCGAAGATCGACGGCATCGAGGTCGCGCGGCGCGTGAAGGCGAACGAGGATCTGCCGTTCATCCCGATCATCATGCAGACGGCGCTCGACGCGACCGAGAACAAGGTCGAGGGGCTCGAGGCCGGCGCCGACGATTACATCACGAAGCCGATCGACTTCGCCGAGCTGAAGGCCCGGCTCAACTCGATGCTCCGGATCAAGAAGCTCCAGGAGGAGCTCGAGGAGCGCGAGCGGCAGTTGCTGGAGGCGAACGAACGTCTGCGACACATGTCACAGACAGATGCCCTCACGGGGCTCGACAATAGGCGGAACCTCGAAGAGCGCATCGAGGAGATGTTCGAGCATGCCAAGCGGCTGAACGAGCCGTTCTCCTGCGTGATGTGCGATCTGGACCGCTTCAAGAGCGTGAACGACACGCACGGGCATCAGGCCGGGGATGCGGTCCTCAAGCAGTTCGCGAAGATCCTGCGACACGAGGTACGCGAGATCGACCGGGCGGGCCGGTACGGCGGCGAGGAGTTCATGCTGCTGCTCCCGGGCACCGTCCTCGACGCGGCGGTGACGTTTGCCGAGCGGGTGCGGAAACAGGTCGAGGCGCATACATTCACGTTCGACGGGACTTCGATCTGCCGCACGGCAAGCTTCGGGGTCTCCGCGTGGCCGCACCCGCGCATCGCGAACTGCGACGGGTTGGTGCGTGCCGCCGATGACGCGCTGTATGTGGCGAAGGAGACCGGCCGCAACCGGGTCGTTCGCTTCGACAGCGACGAATTCAACGAGCACCTTGCCGCCGACGATGGATCAGAGCAACCCCGAAGCGACGCAGTCGGAGACGGCCCCAACGCCGTCACACCCCCACCTGTCGCCGACGCAGGAATTCGCTGGGAGAGATGACGAGGTGGCGCGCCTGCGCGCTCGCGTCAGCGAGCTGCAGCGGGAGCGCGACCATCTCGTCGCGGTCGTCGACATCCTGCAGGAGATCTCGGCGTCGCTCCATTTCGTCGACATCCTGCAGACGATCGCGCGGAAGCTCGGCGACGCCTTCGGCCTCGACCGGTGCGCGATCTTCCTCTCCGGCGAGCAGAACGAGGTCCGCCTCGTCGCGAGCTACGAGGATCCGACGATCCGCAACCTCGTCGTCGACCTCAATCGCTATCCGGAGCTGAAGCGGGCGTTCGATTCCGGCGAGACGGTGTTCATTCCCGACGCCGCGAACGACCCGACGTTCAAGAGCATCAAGAGCACGCTCGACACGCGCAACGTGCGGTCGATCGTCGTCGTGCCGATCCAATGGCAGGGCACGGTGATCGGCGCGATCTTCCTCCGCACCGACCGCGACGCCGAGCCGTTCTCCGACGCCGACGTGCGCTTCTGCCAGGTCGTGGCGTCGCTCACGGCCAAGGCGCTGCGCAACGCGCACCGCTTCGAGGCGCTGCTCCGCGACCAGAAGGAAGTGACGACCGAGCAGCGCCGCTCCGACCTCCAGCGCATCGCGCTGATCGCCTTCGTGCGCCGCCTGCTCGATCGGTACACGCAGACGGACGATCACGTGTGGGCGGAGACGCTCCTGCCGAAGGCGTCGGACGAGGAGCTCGAGCGGCTCGTCTCGGTGGCGATGCAGGTCATCGACGAGGAAGCCAAGGGTTAGGCGTTGAGCACGGAACTCTCCGCCCGCGCCGCGGAGCTTCGTCGCCAGATCGATGAAGCTTCGTACAACTATCACGTCCTCGATCGGCCGACGATCTCCGACGCGGCCTACGACAAGCTCTATCGCGAGCTCGTCGAGCTCGAGGAGCGATACCCGGAGCTGCGCACCGCGGACTCGCCGACGCAGCGCGTCGGCGCCGAGCCGGCGTCGCACCTCGTCAAGCACACGCACCTCGTGCCGATGCTCTCGCTCGCGAACGCGTTCAACGAGGCGGAGCTCGCGGCATGGGAGGAGCGCAACGTCCGCAACGCCGGCGACGACGTGCGCGCCGCGGGGTACAGCTGCGAGCTGAAGATCGACGGTGCGGCGATCGCGCTCACCTATCAGGACGGGATGCTCGTGCAGGGCACGACGCGCGGCAACGGCACGATCGGCGAATCGGTGACGGCGAACCTGCGCACGATCCCGTCGATCCCGCTGCGGCTGCGCGGCGACGGATATCCGGCGCTGATGGAAGTGCGCGGCGAGGTGTACATGCCCTTCTCCGGCTTCGAGCGGATGAACGAGGAGCGCGTGCGCGCCGGCGAGCCGGTGTTCGCGAATCCGCGCAACGCCGCCGCGGGCGCGCTGCGCCAGCTCGATCCGAGGATCACGCAATCGCGGCCGCTCAAGTTCTTCGGCTACGCGATCGCGCTGCCCGATCGGCAGCCGCTCCCGGCGGCGACGCAGTCGGACC
>CBHWBX010000521.1:0-3016 GCA_966111935.1 uncultured Gemmatimonadaceae bacterium | reverse complement strand
GGCGTCGTCGGAGGACGCGCAAGCGAAGGTCGTAAGGGCGAAAGAGAGGGCGAACCGAAACCGCGAACCGAAGTAAGGAACCGAAGGAGCGAAGCGAAGGCGCGAAGCGAAGGAGCGAAGCGACCCGAGAACGACAACGGCGGCGAGGCGAATCCCTCGAGGATGTCATCCCGAGCGCAGCGAGGGATCTATTGTCCGAGCAGGGAGCCCGGCCCCACACCAGCGACAGTAGATCCCTCGTCGCTCCGCTCCTCGGGATGACACGTCGTCTGCTCTGCCGCGCCGTTTCGGTTCGCTCGTTCGGTTCGCTGGTTCAGTTCGCTCGGTCAGTTCGCCGTTTCAGTTCGCTCGTTCGGTCCGCCGTTTCGGTTCGCCGTTTCGGTTCGCCGTTTCGGTTCGCCGTTTCGGTTCGCCGTTTCAGTTCGGGTTTTCATTCGCCCTTTCGGTTCGCCTTCCGGAGTCGCTCCTCCAGTCACTCTTGCCGACCGCCCCTTCGGATCGCTTCACCATCTACATCCCCGTCGCCGGATCCGAGGCGCCCCGGAAGATCCCGGACTTGCTCCCGAGCCGCTAACGTTCGAGCACAGCAATGAGCTCAGATTTCGATCGCATCATCGTCGTCGGCGCGGGACGCCTTGGCTCGGCCATCACGCCGGCGCTCGTCGCCGCAGGCTGGCCGGTGGCCGGGCCGCTCGGGCGCGGCGCCTTTCCCGTCGAGGCGACGGCGCGCGACGTCGTGCTGCTGTGCGTCGCCGATCACGCGATCGAGCATGTCGCCGCGACGATTCCGCGCGGACCGCTCGTCGGACATTGCTCGGGGGCGTTGACGCTCGACGTGCTCGGCGATCACGCTGCGTTCTCGATGCATCCGCTGCTCTCCGTGACGATCGATGCGACGGAATTTCGCGGCGCCGCGTGCGCGATCGCCGGGCGCACCGAGCGCACGCGATCTGTCGCGCGCGATATCGGTGCGTCGCTCGGCATGGAGCCGATCGACGTGCCCGACGAGCTGCGCGCGGTGTACCATGCGGCCGCCTCGATGGCATCGAACTACCTCGTGACGATCGAAGACGCGGCCGACCAGCTCGCGCACGCGACCGGTGTCGAGCGGCGCCATCTCGCGCGGCTCGCGCAGTCGGCGCTCGACAACTGGACGCGCGTCGGTGGACGCGCGGCGCTCACCGGACCGATCGTGCGCGGAGATGACGCGACGGTCGCACGTCAGCGCGCCGCGGTCGAGCGACAGGCTCCCCAGCTGGTGCATCTTTGGGACAGTCTGGTCGATGCGACGCGCGCACTGGCGCGCACTCCCTCACCCGATTCACGGACGTAATGCAGATCATTCGCTCGAGCAGCGAGATGCACGCACAGGCGACCGCCTGGCGCGCCGAAGGCAAACGCATCGGCTTCGTGCCGACGATGGGCGCGTTTCACGCCGGTCATCTGTCGTTGATGCGGCGCGCGCGCGCCGAATGCGACGTCGTGGTGGTGTCGCTGTTCGTCAATCCGACGCAGTTCAACGAGGCGGCCGATCTCGCGGCATATCCGCGCAACGAAGGCGCCGACTTCGCGATGGCCGAGCAGGAGCGCGTCGACGCGATCTTCTCGCCGACGCCCGAGGACATGTATCCGACCGGCTTCGCGACGACGATCGCGGTCACCGGCCTCGAGGACGTCCTCGAAGGCGCGATGCGCGGCCCGCAGCATTTCCGCGGCGTCGCGACGGTCGTCAACAAGCTGATCAACGTCGTCGCGCCGCACGTGATGTATCTCGGCCAGAAGGACGCGCAGCAGGTGTGCGTGATCAAGCGCATGGTCACCGATCTCGCGATGCCGGTGGAGATCGCGGTCTGTCCGACGGTGCGCGAGCCCGACGGGTTGGCGATGTCGAGCCGGAACGTGCGGCTGGGCGTCGAGCGAGAGCGCGCGCTCGCGCTGCGTCGCGGGCTGAACGCTGCCCTGCTGCGGATCGCCGAAGGGGAGCGCGACGCGGAACGTGTGGCCTTCGCCGGGCGCCGAGCGATGGACGCCGACGGGGTGACGCCGGAGTATTTCGCGCTCGTGGATCCGCGGACGCTCGCGCCGGTGACGAAGCTCGGCGGCCCGCTGCTGATCGCCGTCGCCGCGCGCGTCGGCCCGGTGCGGTTGATCGACAACGAGATGATCGAGGTATCGTGATGTCGGGCATCGAAGGGCTGCGCGAGCTCAAGCGCCGCGGCCAGCGGATCGTGATGGTGACGGCGTACGACTATCCGTCGGCGCGAGTGGTCGAGACGGCGGGCGTCGACGTCGTGCTCGTCGGCGATTCGGCGGCGACGACGGTGCTCGGCTACGCGACGACGCGCGAGGTCTCGCTCGACGAGATGCTCATCCTCACGCGCGCCGTGCGCCGCGGGCTGACGACGACGCCGATGATCGGCGACCTGCCGTTCGGCACCTACGAGGAGAGCGACGCACAGGCGCTCGAGACCGCGCGGAAGTTCATGGACGCCGGCTGCGACGGCGTGAAGCTCGAGGGCGCGGAGTCGCGGCTCGACCGCGTGCGCGCGCTCGTGTCGGCGGGGATTCCGGTGATGGGGCACGTCGGACTCGAGCCGCAGTCGGTGTCGAGCCCGGAAGGGTTTCGCGTCCGCGGCAAGGCGGCGGATTCGGCGGTGCAAATCATTCGCGACGCGCGCGAGCTCGAGCGCGCCGGCTGCTTCGCGCTCGTCGTCGAAGCGGTCCCGATCGTCGTCGCCGACGCGCTGACGCATCGGGTGTCCTTCCCGGTGATCGGGATCGGCGCGAGCGCGAACACCGATGGACAGGTGCTCGTCTATCACGATCTACTCGGCCTGATCGACGCGCAGAAGCGACCGAAGTTCGTGAAGGAGTACGTGGCGCTGGCGGGGCCGATGGTCGCGGCGGTGCGCCGGTTCGCGCAGGACGTGCGGCGCGGGGCGTTCCCGGCGCCGGAGCATGGGTACGCGATGCCGGAGATCGAGCGCGGGCGGTTCATCGATCTGCTGCCGGGGAT
>CBHWBX010000520.1:0-3041 GCA_966111935.1 uncultured Gemmatimonadaceae bacterium | reverse complement strand
CCGCGCGTGAGCAGCTCGCGCACGACCGAGCCGATGCTTCCCGGCGGTGTCTCATCGGCGCCGCGCATGCCGACGACGACGAGCGACGCCTCTCGATCCATCGCCAGGCGGATGATCTCCCGCGCCGGATCGCCCATCACGACCTCGGTCGAGTCGCGACTGCTCCTGTCGTGATCGCGGCCGAGCTGTGTAAGCCAGCGCGCAGTGCTCGCCCCGAGCACTGCCGGCGCAGCGGCACCGCGCACCTGGTCCCCGGCTAAGAGCTGCTTCGCCGAGCGAATCACACGCTCGTAGGCGCCCGCGACCGGAGCCAGGACGTGCAGCACCGTGAGCGGAAGCTCGTGCATCCGCGCGAGACGCCGCGCGACGCGGAGAACATGCGCCGCGATGCGACTCTCGTCGACCGCGGCGACGATGTGCTCCGGTGCCCTGGTCGTCCCCTCGGGAACCACGAGCACGGATGCGCCCGTTCGACGCGTGGCGCGCTCGATCACGTTCGGCTCGCCGACACGAACCCTGTTCGCGTCGCTCCGGCGGCCGAGTACGAGCAGGCCGATCTCGGCGTCGTTGGCGATGGCAGCCAGCGACGCGGACGGCCGTCCCACGCGAACGACGCTCCGCCATGTCCCGACGTCCAGCGTCGCCGCGAATCCACCCAGCCCCCCTCGGAGCGCCGGCATCATCCGCTCGAACGACTCGTCCGCCGAGACGGCGGACGGATCGAGCGGACCGACCGGGTCGCCGTCGGCGAACGGCATCACGTGCATCAACACCGCGTCGATCCCCGGCACGAGGTGTGTCGTCGCCCAGCGCGCCGCACCGAGCGACGCCGATCCGAAATCGATCGCGAGGAGCACGCGCGACAGCTGCGTGTTGTTCGCCGGCGAGATCGGAATGGGGGCGGCCAGTTGCAGGGTCGACATCATACCTCCAATTCCAGACGTGTGACCGGCGCGATCGAGCTGACCGCTCCGGCGGTGCGGCGGGGCGCCCATGAGATGTCCGCGGCGCCGAAGGTTCCGTTCGCGGCGCGTACCGTCACCAGCGCCGCGTGGATCGCCATCCCTTCGCTGATCGTTCCCTTGACCACGATCTCGAACGTATGGGTTGCGTCGCCGCTGCCGGTGTGGCCCTCGACCGAAAGTCGCGCGACGGGAACGCGACCGACCTGGACCCAGCGGTGCGCGCCATCGTGAACGAGCCGCGCCGGCTCGTCGCCGAGCGTCGCCAGCGGATGCAGATGCTGGCGCTCGAGCCAGGGCGCGAGGACGCGGTACGACCGGATCGCCGCCGCCACGGCGGCGTCCTCACTCGGAAATCCGTTCACGCCGATCGCGCGCCCGCGCACCCACCCGACCATATCGCCGTCGGGAGACAGCAGGCGATAACCGTCGGCGCCGTCGGAGACGACTCGGATGCTCATCGCACGATCTCCATTCGAGTCTGGATGGGATGTCGCACGCGCCGTCGCGCGCCCGGGACGCCGCCATGAGTATTCCCATATGCGTGCATTGAAAGCCCTCCGCGCGGGCGGCTGCGGCCGCCCACGCCTGTTGTGTGAGTTGATCGACGGGCAGGCGGAGGCCGATCGCGGCAATGTCGCGTCGTGAGCCTGCTTTCGTTGGATTGGACGTCATGCGCTCGGCAGAGCCGAGCGGATCAACTCAGCGCGGGCGGGGCCGTGGCGTCATAGCCGCGCGCGACGGCGGCGTCGCGAGGCTGCGCGGCCGCGGAGGTCGCGAGGGTACCGCGTGAGGATGCGACCGGCGCGTCGATGGGATCGTGCGACGGCGGTACGGCGTCGAAGGGCGACTGCGTCCGCGAGTGCGCGTCGAAGGCAAGGCGGAGCGCCGGCGCGGCGTGGAAGACCGGCAGCGAGACCACCGACGGAGCGACCTGGGATGCCGTCGCGTCATCACGACCAACACGCGTCGAGGCGCGGAGCCCGAAGAGGATCGGCGCAACGACGAGCAGCGCGAACGCGCTCAGGCCGGCGGCGGCACCGCGGCGCACGCGGGTGCCTCGCGGCATCAACCGCGACAGGACCGGCACCAGCAGATGCTTGCCCGCGAACCTGTTCACGTCATCCCCCAGACGGCGCGTCGTGTGGGCCCACGCGCCCCGCCAGATCTCAGGCCTCCGCCCGGACGCCGACCCATTACCGCCATACCCCTCAGGTCCGTCCCAGTTCCGCGCCCGCCGCTCACGTCCGGCGCGCTCGTCGGGACCAATCATCCGCAGATCGTGCTCACCACGTCGTCGGCGCTGATGTCCCCGAAGTATGCCGAGACGTCCACCCCGTCGAGGGCGGCGGCAACCGCCGGCCGCTCGTAGCGCACGCCGCGCAGCAGCGCCTCGAGCTCGCCGACGTCGCGCCGGCCCATGAAATCGCCGAACAGACGCAGCGCCCCGATGTGGCCGGCCTGAACGTCGATCCGCGCATCGATCTCCCCGGCCGGGAAGCGTCGCGCGTGCTGGACGTTCGACGGCGGGTTCTCGCCATAGTTCCACGCCCATGCGCCGTACTTCCGTTCGACGAGCGCGTGGACCGCATTCCAGTCGTCCGCGGTGAGGGCGAGCGTCGGGATGCGCGCGCGGTCGCGCGTGCCGAAGATCGATTCGAGGATGCGCTCGCGCAGCTCCTCGACTGTGATCGGCTCGGTAGTGAACTCGCGAATGTTCGCGACTCGGCTTCGAATGGATTTCACGCCCTTCGACTCGACCTTGCCGGGCTTCGGCCGCAGCGCCGCGGTGACGTCGTCGAGGTTGGCGTCGAAGAGCAGCGTGCCGTGGCTGAACATGCGGTCGGGCGTCGCGAACTGGGCGTTGCCGGAGATCTTCCGCCCGTCGGCGAGAATGTCGTTCCTCCCGCTCAGCTCCGCCGGGACTCCGAGCGCGCGCAACGCGGCGACGACCGGACGTGTGAAGTGCTCGTACCGGTTGAACCGGTCGTTCACTCCGGAGGTCATGAAGCTGAAATTCAGATTGCCGAGATCGTGATAGACCTCGCCGCCGCCCGAGATGCGCCGCACCACGGTGAT
>CBHWBX010000519.1:0-3044 GCA_966111935.1 uncultured Gemmatimonadaceae bacterium | reverse complement strand
GGGATCGGGGATTGGGGATCGGGGATCGAGGAGCGGGGCTCGAGAAACACGGACGGGGAAAGCGCCGTAGGGCGCACCAGAGGCTCCCGTCCCGATCCCCGCTCCCCGACCCCCGATCCTCGAATGCCCCTCTTCGAAGCCGTCCGCCTCGCCCTCGCGCAGATCCGCGTTCAGAAGCTGAAGAGCTTCTTTACGCTCCTCGGGGTCACGATCGGCGTGATGTTCCTCATCGCCGTCGTCTCGATCGTCGAAGGGATGAGCCGATACGTGGAGGACGATTTCGCCGGGCGGATGCTCGGGGCGAACACCTTCACGCTGCGCCGCTATCCGTGGTTCGGAAACAACACCACGCGCGAGCAGTGGATGGAGTGGCAGCGGCGGCCGCGCTTCTACGTCAGCGACGTCGCGTTCGTGCGGTCCGTGCTCCCGCCGGAAGCGCGCTGGGCGGTCGAGAGCCAGGACAACGCGATGGCGTCGTCGCCGTACACCCGCCCCAAGAGTGTCGAGGCGCATGCGGTCGACGGCGACTACTTCTACATCAAGAAGTACAACCTCGCCAATGGGCGCGCGATCTCGCCGCAGGAGTTCGAGCTCGGCACGCCGGTGGTCGTGATCGGTGAAGAGGTCGGCAAGTTCTTCTTCCCGAACCTGAATCCGGTCGGACGCGAGCTGCGGATCGCCGGCATCCCGTATCAGGTCATCGGGGTGCTCGAGCATCAGGGCTCGCTCTTCGGGATGTCGCTCGACCAGCTCGTCATCGCGCCGTTCGCCTCCCCCCTCCATCGCATCACGAACCCGCGGAACGACATCGACGGGATGCTCGTGCAGTCGGCGAGCACGATGATGATGGACGACATGATGGAGACGGTGCGCGAGGCGCTCCGCGCGCATCGCCATCTGCGTCCGAGTCAGGAAGACAATTTCGTGATGGAGACGTCGGCGTCGGCGCTCCAGTTCTTCGAGCGCATCAAGAGCACGATGACGATCGTCGGTACGGCGCTGCCGGGCATCAGCCTGATCGTCGGCGGCATGGTGATCATGAACATCATGCTCGTCTCGGTCGCCGAGCGCACCCACGAGATCGGCATCCGCAAGTCGCTCGGCGCGCGGCGGAAGGACATCCTGCGCCAGTTCCTGATCGAAGCGGCGACGCTGAGCACGATGGGCGCGATCTTCGGCATCGTGCTCGGCATCAGCGCGGCGAAGATCATCGCCATGAAAACACCGCTCCCCGCGGCGATCGCCCCCTGGTCGCTCGTCGCCGCGACGCTGCTCGGCACCGTCGTCGGCATGCTCTCCGGCGTGATCCCGGCGCGGCGTGCGTCGCGTCTCGACCCCATCGAAGCCCTGCGCCACGAGACATGAGACTCTTCGCGAAGGTCCTCCACGCCCTCGAGGGCGTCTCGATCGCGATCGATTCGATTCGCGCGAACAAGTCGCGCGCCGCGCTCACGATCATGGGCGTCGCCGTCGGCGTGTTCGTCGTCGTCGCGCTGTCGTCGGTGGTGCGCGGCGTGAACGAGTCGTTCGCCCGCGACGTCGCCGCGGCCGGCCCGACGTCGTTCTTCGTCTATCGACGACCGATCAGCGGTTTCCAGAACTGTGATCCCACCGACCCGAACTCCTGCCCCGACCGCCGCAACCCCGGGATCACGGTGGACGAGGCCGCGGGCATCGAGCGGCTGCCGTCGATCTACGCGGTGACGTCGCACGTCGCCGGCGGCTACCAGTTCAAATACCGCGACCGTGCGCTCAACGCCGGCGTCGAGTTCTACACCGCCAACTGGACCGACGTCGACGGCGGCGACATCTATCCGGGGCGCAGCTTCACCGCGGCCGAGAATGCCGCGGGCTCGAGCGTGATCATCATCAACGACAAGCTCGCGCAGACCCTGTTCGGCGACTCGGATCCGATCGACAAGGTGATCACCGTGAACGGCAAGCAGTTCACCGTGATCGGCCTCTATCACTACACGGCAAGCCCGATGGGCACGCCGACGTCGGCCGGCGGCGGCGACTCGCCGAAGGCGATCATCCCGTTCGAGACGGGCCGTCGAAAGCTCCAGATCTGGATCCGCGGCAACAACCTGATCGTGAAGCCGCGCGCCGGCGTGACGGTCGAAGACGCCGTTGACGACGTCACGGCCTATCTGCGCGGCGTGCGCGGCCTGCGTCCGCGCGATCGCACCAACTTCGCGATCGTGACGCAGGACAAGCTGCTCGACACCTACAATCAGCTCTTCGGCACGTTCTTCGTCGTCGGCATCGCGCTGTCGTCGGTCGGCCTGCTCGTCGGCGGCGTCGGCGTGGTCGCGATCATGATGATCTCGGTCACCGAGCGCACGCGAGAGATCGGCGTGCGCAAGGCACTCGGCGCGACGCGCGCGACGATCCTCTGGCAGTTCCTCGTCGAGGCCGTGACGCTCACGGGCTTCGGCGCGGCGGTCGGCCTGCTCCTCGGCGTGCTGACGACGGTCGCGGTTCGGACGGCCTGGCCGTCGATCCCGGCGTCGACGCCGCTCTCGGCGGTGGTCCAGGCGCTCGCGGCGAGCGCGGTGACGGGCGTGCTGTTCGGGATGCTTCCAGCGGTGCGGGCGGCGAAGCTCGATCCGGTCGTGGCGCTGCGCCACGAGTAGCGCGAGGAACACAGCACGCTGTCATCCTGAGCCCAGCGAAGGACCCCTTGGCGCTGAGGTGATCTCCTCGGCGCACAGGGGTCTTTCGGCGTTTCACGCCTCAGGATGACGCGCGGGTTGAATCCAATATCCGACTGCCGCTCAGCCCCTCGTTCCCGAGCGCCGTATATTGGAGCGATGATCGATCTTCTCGCGATTTTCGCCCACCGCGACGACGCCGAGCTCAATTGCGGCGGCACGCTCGCCAAGACGGCGCGGCTCGGTAAGAAAGTTGGTATTCTAGATCTCACACAGGGCGAGATGGGCACCCGCGGCTCGGCGGAGATCCGCAAGGCCGAGGCGGACGCCGCGGCACGCGTGCTGGGCGCCACCGTCCGCGAGAACCTCGGCCTCCCCGACGCCGGCATC
>CBHWBX010000518.1:0-3049 GCA_966111935.1 uncultured Gemmatimonadaceae bacterium | reverse complement strand
AAGACATCGAGTCGATCGAGATCATCAAGGGGCCTGCCGCGGCGACGCTCTACGGCACCGAGGCGTCGAACGGCGTCGTGCAAATCATCACGAAGCGAGGACGCACCGGCGCGGCACACTGGGACTTCAGCGCGCGTGACGGATCGAACTGGCTGCAGAATCCTGAAGGACGATCGGGCCTGCTCTGGTCGAAGAATGCGAAGACGGGCGCGCTCGAGAGCCTCAACCTCTATCGCTACGAGATCGATTCCGGATCGGGCAAGCCGATCTTCTCGACCGGGAAGAATCGCGGCTACACCGCGAACCTCAACGGCGGCACCGATCTCACGCGCTACTACCTCTCCGCGAACGTCGACCACGACATCGGTGTCGTCCCGTGGAACTGGGAGCACAAGTTCGGCGGACGCACGAACGTCGACGTCGAGCCGAACACCAAGCTCCGTCTCCAGGGAAGCGTCGGCTACATCCGCGATCGCATCCGGCTCGCGCAGCCGGGCGAGATCAATCCCGATCCGTTCAGCAACCTCGTGTGGGGCCGCCGGAGCAACCTCGCGACGACCGGCGGATTCGGCTTCGCGCCGCGCGCGCTCTGGGACGACGTCGAGAACCATGCGGACAACGACCGCATGACGACGAGCATCACCGGAAACTACGAGCCGTTCCGCTGGTTCACGAACCGCGTCGCAGTCGGTCTCGACGTGAACTCGGAGAACAACTGGACGCTTTACCCGCGCGAGTCGGCCGAGAACGCCGGCTTCTATGGATCGAATGGTCTCGGCACGAAGAGCGTCGAGCGCGTCTCACGGCAATTCCTGACGCTCGACTACGCGGGGAACGCAAAGTACTCCTTCTTCGGCATCGACTTCACGTCGACGGTCGGCCTGCAGCACTATCGCTCGGAGGTCAGCAACATCACCGCGAGCGGAACGACTTTCCCCGCTTCGCCGATCACGACGGTCTCGGGCACCACGGGTACGCGCAACGGCACGGAAGGCTACACCGCCAACGCGACCGTCGGCATGTACGCGCAGCAACAGGCGGCGTTCAACAATCGGCTCTTCATCACCGCGGCGCTGCGCGGCGACGACAACAGCGCGTTCGGAAAGGATTATTCGGCGGCCTACTACCCGAAGGTCAGTGCATCGTGGGTCGTGAGCGAGGAGCCATTCTGGCAGGACCACCTCTCGGCGCTGCACGGAGTGTTGAGTGATCTGCGCCTGCGCGGTGCGTTCGGTGCCGCGGGCACCCAGCCGGGCACGTTCGACGCGTCGCGGCTGTACACCTCGAGCACCGGCTACCAGAACCAGCCGGGTCTCGTGCCGTCGTCGTTCGGCAACCCGCAGTTGCGTCCCGAGCGCAGCACCGAGCTCGAGCTCGGGCTCGAGACGAATCTCTTCGACAACCGAATGGACGTCTCGTACACGCACTTCGGTCGCAAGGTGACGGACGCCATCGTGAGCGTGCCGCTCGCGCCGTCGATGGGATTCCCGGGGAGCCAGGTGCTCAACATCGGCCGAGTGAAGGCGTGGGGTAACGAGCTCGCGGCGAACCTGCGCGTGTTGCGCGGGCGGCGCGTGTCGTGGGATCTCGGAACGCAGCTCGCCAACAACGGCAACCGCATTCTCGATCTCGGCGGCCAGGATTTCCTCACCGTGGGTGGTGGCGGCCAGGCGCAGAATCGCGTCGGCTACGGCATCGCCGATTTCTTCCTATACAAGGTTCGCTCGGCGACGCTCGATGCGAACGGCAATCCGATCTCGGCGATCTGCGACGGCGGCACCGGGAAGTCGGGACTCGAGCAGGGCGGCGCGGATGCGGCGTGCCCGACGACCGGCAACACCTTCCAGGGCGCGGCAGCGCCGCGCGTCTTCTGGGGACACTCGCAGCCGACCTGGCAGGCGGGCTTCAACACGAACGTCACGCTCTGGCAGAACCTGCGGCTCTATGCGCGCGTCGACGGCAACGGCGGGCATCTCCAGTCGGACACGGAGATTCGCGCGCTGCACAATCAGGGATCGACGAAGGAAGTCATCTTGCGCAATGACCCGTATCTCCAGGTCTATCGCGCGATCGAAGCGGATGCCCCGGGCACCTATAAGGCGGGCTTCCTGAAGCTGCGTGAGCTGTCGGCCTCGTACAACGTCGCGCCGCGCTACGTGTCGAAGCTCGGCGCGTCGGGCGGAACGATCACGCTCGCCGGCCGCAACCTCTCGATGCTCTGGACGGCGCAGCACGGATGGAACACGTCGCGCGACGGCGAAGTCTATGTCGACGTCGCCAACCAGCACGTCTGGGACCCGGAGATCCGCGCCGTCGGTTCGCGCTCCAACGGATATCAGACGATCATGCCGCCGACGTCGAGCTTCGTCGCCACCTTCCGCCTCTCCTACTGAGCGAGGATATCGAAGATGTCATCGCGTTTCACACGACATGCGCGGCGGGCGTTCTGCATCGGCGCGCTCGTCACGGCGAGCGGCGTCACCGCTTGCGACAACCTGCTCAACGTCGAGAATCCGGCGAGCGTGCCGGTGGAGTCGCTGGGTGATCCAACGCTCGCGCCGACGCTCGTCGCAGCGGGCATGCAGACGCTGCAGTGCGGCGTCGAGCAGTACGCCGCCACCGCCGGGATGCTCTCCGGCGAATACCTCTCGGCGAACGGCCTCGTGAACAACCACGTCTGGGAATGGCGGGGCGTGGTCGAGATCAAGGGCGCGCCGGGCAATTGCAACTTCGGGCGCAACTCGACGGACATGGGCTTTTACACGCCGCTCCAACAGGCGCGTTTCCAGCTCGACGACGCGTTCAACCGCCTCGACAAGTTCACCGACGCGCAGGTGCCGAACCGCGCGCTGCAGATGACGCAGCTCCGTGCCTACGCGGGCTACGCGTACCTGCTGCTCGGCGAAGGCATGTGCGACATGACGGTGGACGGCGGCCCGAAGATCACGCGCGCGGCCACGGTGGCGATCGCCGAGCAACGGTTCACGGACGCGATCGACCGGGCGAAGCAGGTGAACGACCAGAGCCTGCTGAACATGGCGCTCGTCGG
>CBHWBX010000517.1:0-3075 GCA_966111935.1 uncultured Gemmatimonadaceae bacterium | reverse complement strand
CCGTCATGAACAGTCGTGGCCACGCGCCGAGCACCAGGAAGGTGATCGTCAGCAGCGCGAGCAGCAGGAGGACGTAGTAGCCGGCGAAGACGCCGAGCGTGTACAGTCCGGCGCTGCTCTTCCAGCGGAGATCCTGCGGAATGCGAAGCAGCGCTGCAATGATGAACGGAACATTCAGGGCGAGCAGTACGACGACCCGAGTGTAGGCCATCGCTCGCGCTTTCAGAAACTCTTGTCGCACGATCACGAATCCTGTGATCGTACGATCGCCGCGCGGGGGCGCGCCGATCATTGACCGATTGGCCTAGCCTTGGAGCGACCTGCCGAGTTTGATCAACACGTGTAGCGCAAACGCGTCATTGAAACGTGATGAAGCTTACAGGAACCTCTCACGAATCGATGAGCATCTGGCTCTCTTGTTGGCGTGAGACCTGCCACGAGAGTTTGTGCGTTTTTTGTGCGGCGTCGCGATGCAGCGACGCGGGCGAATTCGGCGAGTTCGCTCGCACGTTCCTCTCGATGGCGATGCCCAAATAGCAGATGTCTCGCAGCGTAGCTCCGGTAACGACCGCCGCGAACTGGCTCTGGATCGCCGGGCCCGCCCGGCGCGACCGCGGACTGATCGTGGCGGATTCCGCCGACAAGTGGCTCACGTCGTTGCAGTATCATCTTCGCGAAGTCGAGCAGCAGTCACTCGAGTCTTTCGCGAAGGGGTTGCCCTTCCCTGATCGGTACTTCGACTGTGTGCTTCTTCCGGGCGTCGTCGGTGCGTGGAACGGTCTGGCCCGCGGGACGCCGGCCCGCTCGATGCGCGCGGCCGCGATTCTCGAGTGTCGCCGCGTCCTGCGGTCTGGCGGCGTGTTGTTGCTGAGCGGGCGAAACCCTCTGTGGTATCCGTCGCCGTCGGTGCCGGACTTTGCGTTGCGGCGGACACTCTCCAGGGCGGGATTCACGTCGATCCGCGAGTATTTCGCCGAACCGTCAGATACGGATCCCCAGTCGATGATCCCTGCCTGTCGGTCGGCCGCGATGGCCTACGAGCGACAGGAACGCCCCACGCGCGGACGGGCACCGCGTCTCCTGGCGCGTCTGGGACTGCACGCGGCAGCATACCCGGCAACCGTCGTGTTGGCCTTTGCATGACGGCGCCGATCATCGATCTGCTGTCGCGTTGCGGCGTCTCATTACCCTCTGACGACACCGCGTGGCAGCGCCTGGTGGTCTTGAACAATGTCGGTTTGCTCCCGGGTGACGGCGGCGATACCGAGCTCCTGGAGAACCGCGGCTTCAACATGCTCGTCGTCGACGAGGCCGGCGTCGCGACGCACTTCTGTAAGTGGCGGGCAAATCCCGCCGAGTCATCGATCAACGATTCAGTCGTTGCCCGACACAGCCGGACGCCGGCGTTGCGAGCCGTCGTGCCCGAAACATGGGTCGTGCGTACCGACGAGATCGTCGGCGAAGTCAGTCGCTACCTGCACGGCGAGCTGCTCTCCGAGCTCATTGGCGACATGCAACGCGTCGAGATGCGCGACGCGCTCGTCGCCATCGTGGCGTCGTGGGAGCAGGCCAGGACGAGCATCGTGCAGCTCGAGCCGTCCGTGGTCGCGGGCACATCCGACGCGGCTTTCATCGAATCTGCCGCCAACGCGCTCGCGGGACTGCGCGCTGCCGGCTGCCCACAACGAGACATCGACGTCCTCGCGTCCGCGCTCGTCCAAGCCGGCGCGGTGCAGCACGCACCGCAGCACGGCGATCTCTGGCCTCGCAACATCCTGCGCGTCGATGGCAAGTGGGTGATACTCGATTTCGAGTTCTTCGCACGCGTGCAGGTGCCGCTCTATGACGCGTGTCATCTGGTCCGCACGACATGGGACGCCCGGGCCGGGCGAACTGCCCGGACGACATGGATCGATGAGCTGGCTTCCGACAGCGCGGAGTCGCACGCGTACAAACACGTCCTCACGAGCATCGCGGCAAGGCTTCGCTTGACGCCGGCGCAGGCTGGGGGCGCTCTCGTCTTCTACGTCGTCGACGTCGCGGCGCGCATCCATCGGCGAAGCCGCGGCGACTTCGCGCGGTACCTCGCCGAGGTGCGCCGCCTCGCGCGGTGGATCGCCGGCGGCCGGCGCCCAGAGGACCTGCTCACCGAGTCCTCAGGGGCGAACGCGAATGACCGTCTTGCCCGGGCGCCGTTCGGTCGGGTTGAAGGCGGCAATGGCATCGTCGAGGGAAGCGACGGTGCCGATGTTCGTCCGCAGTCGCCCGTCGCGGATTCGTTGGACGATCTCACCTAGCTGGACCCGATCCGCCTCGACGACGAAGTCGATCGCCAGACCATCCTCGGGCACTACCTCGCTCGGTCCAACGATCGACACCAGCGTTCCACCGCCTCGCACCAGACGCGCGGAGCGTTTCCCGATCTCGCCGCCGATGAGATCGAACACCAGATCGACGGCGCCGACGTCTTCCAGGGCGTCATGCTCGAGATCGACGAACTCCTGCGCGCCGAAATCGAGCGCCTTCTGGCGGTCGGCGGCGCGTCCCGTACCAATGACATACGCGCCCGCCGTTCGCGCGAGCTGCGCCACCATCGATCCGACGGCGCCGGCCGCTCCGTGCGCAAGCACGCTCTGTCCGCTCCGAAGTCGCCCGTGCTCGAACAGTCCCTGCCACGCAGTCAGTCCCGAGATCGGCAGGCTCGCGCCCACGGTGAAGTCCACATCGCCCGGGAGCGGCGCGAGGTTGCGCGCCTCCATCGCCACGTACTCGGCGAGCGTACCGTCGCGATACCAGTCCGCGAGGCCGAACACCCGCTGCCCCACCGTCAAACCCGTCGTGCCGTAGCCGAGCGCGGTGACGACTCCGGCCAGCTCGTGCCCGGGGATCGTCGGTGTGCGTTTGCGGCCGACACGATCCGTCCAGGTCGAGGGCCACGTCAGTTCAGTCCCGACGAATCCGGACGCATGAACGCGAACGACCACATCGTTGATCGCCGCTGTCGGCTCGGATCGCTCGACCAGCTTCATCCCGGCCATTCCCGCAGCCTCGTCCGTCACTACGATTGCCTTCATT
>CBHWBX010000516.1:0-3082 GCA_966111935.1 uncultured Gemmatimonadaceae bacterium | reverse complement strand
GCGCTCGCCGCCGCCTCCCTCATGGCCGCCGCCGTTCCGGGCCAAGCCCGCATGGGCGGCACCCTCGGGCAGGGCTTCATCGCGGGCGATCCTTCCGGCCTCGCGGGCAAGATCTGGCAGAACGACGCGAACGCGATCGATCTGATCGATGCGAACTTCTTCGGTGGGGAGATGCCGGCCGTCACGCGCTCGGCGCTCGTCACGTATGCCGGCACCGCCGCGCTGACCGACGCGAAGACGCGCGAGATGATCGCGCTCGCCCTCGGCTCGAACGCCTTCCAGTGGTATTGACCGGGAGAACCATGTCCGACGATCTGCACGATAGCGACTGCGGCTGCAGCGAGTACAACGAGCTCTCACGGCGCCAGTTCATCGGCGCGGCGAGCGCGTTCACCGCGGCGTCGATGTTCCCGGCCTGGCTGCCGAAGATCAAGCTCGCGTCGACGTACGCGTCGAATCGCGACGTCATCCTCTCGGTGTTCATGCGCGGCGGCGCCGACGGTCTGGCGATCGTCGCGCCGTTCGCCGATCCGGCGTACTACACGTCGCGTCCGACGATCGGCATTCCGCGCCCCGACTCGAGCGATGCGAATCGCGGCATCAACCTCGACGGATTCTTCGCCTTCGCCGCGGGCATGGCCGGACTCGTGCCGGCGTACACCGCGCAGGATCTGCTCGTCGTCCACGGCACCGGCATCCAGACGAACAACTCGCGCTCGCACTTCGACGCGCAGCGGTACATGGAAGTCGGCAAGCCCGCCGATCCGTCGCTGATCACGGGCTGGCTCGGCCGCCATCTGGCGAGCGTGCCTCCGATGAAGGACGGCGCGCTGCTGCGCGGCATCGGCATCGCCAACGGCCTTCAGAAGACGCTCGTCGGCGCGCCGGACACGCGGCCTATCGCCTATCCTACGAACTCCCCGATCGGTGGATGGGCGACGACGCAGGCGCAGCGCCTCTCGTTCATGCAGGGCGACTACGCCGGTGCGGACGATCCGCTGAAGTCGTCGGCGCTCGACGCGGTGAACACCGTGAACCTCCTCAAGTCGGTGAACTTCACCGGCTACAAGACCGCGAACAGCGCCGTCTACCCGAACAGCAGCTTCGGCCGCGCGCTGCGCTCCGTCGCGGTGCTCATCAAGAGCGACGTCGGCCTCGAGGCGGCGCAGGTGGACATCGGCGGGTGGGATACGCACTCGGCGCAGGGCGCGACGAACGGCGCGATGCGCAACCTGATGCAGGATTTCTCGAACGCGCTCGGCGCCTTCTACGCCGACGTCGTGGCGACGGGCTATACCGTCACGGTCGTCGCGATCTCGGAGTTCGGGCGCAATGTGCGCGAGAACGCGAGCCTTGGCACCGATCACGGGCGCGGGACGGTGATGTTCGCGATGGGGAAGGGGATTGCCGGCGGACGCGTGCTCACGAAGAACTGGAAGTCGCTCGACCGCGCGAATCTCGAGGCTGGGCAGGATCTCGTCGTCGGCACGGACTATCGCGACGTGCTCGCCGAGATCGTCCAGCGCCGGCTCGGCAATCCGAATCTGGGTGTCGTCTTTCCGGGTTGGACGCCGAACATGCTCGGCGTCACCCGCTGACGGTCACTGTACGATGATCTCGCCGGTCATACTGCCGTGCAGGCTGCAGACGTAGTGGAAGTCGCCGGCCGTCTTGAATACGCGGAAGTCGCTGCCACTTCGAATTTCCTTGCCGTCTTTGGGGACGTCGTCGGGAGCGCCTGGTGCTGCCGGTCGAAACAGCACGTTGTGGCCGAGGTTGTCGATCGGGTTGACGTAGAACGTCCAGCGCACGCTGTCACCGACGGCGATTGGCAGGATCGTCTGGTTGAACGTGACGCCCGAAGCCGTGACGTCCCACATCTGATTGGTCGACTTGGGCGGAGTCGAAGTGCTGGAATCGCCGCCGCAGGCGCAGAGAGCGAGGCCGATCGCAAACCCGACGGGGATACGCATGGAAAGGGATCGAATGAGTGAGACGAGCGCGTGTGAACGTATCACCCGTATGACGACCCAGCGGTCACGGGCGTTAGCGCTCATGCTCGCGGCGACGCTCACCGCCTGCGGGGGGGATGCTTCGCCGAGCGGTCCGAAGACCTACAAGGATCCGGTCGGCTCGTACGACGTGGCGACCGTGAACGCGCAGGTGACCCCGTACAAGATCTTCTCCGCCGACAACTACTCGTACGAAGTGATGTCGAGCACGCTCGTCCTCGGCGCGGACGGCAAGTTCTCGCTGAAGGAGACCTTCCGCCAGACGATCGCCGGGAAGCAGGACACCTTCGTCGACAGCACGGGCGGCACCTGGGTCCTGTCCGGGACGACGGTGAACTTCGTCAACGGACAGGACGGTTCCACCGACAAGGCGGATTGGGCGAACATCGGCTCGCTCACCTTCGTCGAGAGCGAAGGCACCGCGACGAACACCTACGTCTACAAGATCCGCGATAAGTAGTCAGCGCTTGCGTTTCAGGTCCTGATCGAACTCGTCGGATCGATCGTCCCGATGGCGCGTCTTGTCGTTGCCCTGTGGGCCGGTCGGATCCGCATCCGTTCCACGCGCCGTGTTGCCGACGTTCTCGCGCGCGTCGCCGCGTGCTTCCGACTTCGTGTCGCTCTTTCCGCCCGTGCGCTGATCCCCTTCGAGAATCCCGCGCTCGTCGTCGTTGTCCCGATATTTGTCCCGCATGCACGCGCTCCGCTGAAGTCGATGAAGCCGGGCGCACGTGGTGTGCCAGTTGCGGTGCCGCAGCCCGCCTGATTCACCAACAACGACGGAGCGCGCTGTGACGAAGAAGAAGATGGAAGGCGACGAGAATCAACGCCGAAAGGCGTCGCGTGTGGCGCATGCCCAGGGAAAGCTGCCGAGCGCGATGCGTGAGACGCTCGGCGCGAGCAAGCAGCGCAAGGAAGAGTCGGCAAGCGCGCCGCACGGCGACAAGCTGCTGACGCGGCGCGAAGGCAAGCGCGGCCCGGGGACGAGCGGCAAGCCGCGGCCGGGCAATCGCGCGGTCGATCCCAAACGGACCGATCGCTGGGAATGAACCCGGGAACGGCGGAGCATC
>CBHWBX010000515.1:0-3082 GCA_966111935.1 uncultured Gemmatimonadaceae bacterium | reverse complement strand
GCGAGGAACTCGCTCTTCGAGCGGTTCGCCGCTTCGGCCGTCTCGCGCGCCGCCTGCGCGACCGCCTGCGCCTCGGTGAGATCATGCGTCCGCTCGGCGACGCGCTCCTCGAGCTCCGCCGACAGCTTGCGATAGCGTTCTTCGCTCTCGCGCAGCGCGTCGATGTCTCGGCGCTGGCGTGCGGCGGCATCACTTGCGGCACCGGCGAGGCGGCGTCCGTAAATCACGAGTCCAAAGATGATCAGGAGCGCGACCGCGCCGACCGCCTGAACAGCGATGTGGAAGCGGCGGGCGCTCGCGAGGTTGGCCTCGAACTCCTGCTGCTGCAGCCGGGCGAGGTCGTTACGAGCGCGCGCCATGACGATATTCGCGGCGGCGAAGTCGCGATCCATCATCGTGACCTCGGAGTCGGCGAGCGCGCGCCGCTGCGCCATCCACTCCTTGATGATCTCGTCGGCTTCCGCGGCGATGTGCTGAATCGACGAGTCGACGCGATTCAGGTCGGTCAGCACGATATTGCGGCGGCCGTCGGTGATGTCCTTCCGATACTCGCCGCGGATGTCGTCGATCATCGTTTCGAACCGCCGGTAGGCCGTATCCAGCTTCGCCCGCTGGTCGCGGCCGTTCGCGGCGGCGATCACTTCATTGCCCGGCGCCTCGATCGAGAACGCCGTCGCCGTAAGCGAATCGAAGCGCTCGCGGCGCGCGTCCCATACGTTGTCGATGGCGAGCGATTCGTCGTAGACGTTCATCACCCGCACGGCAAGGTAGAGCGTCGCGACGATGACCGCGGCGACAACGACGGCGAGGACGTAGTAGAACTTCAGCCAGCGTGGACGTCGCGTGGGCATAAGCCCTCAGAGCCTCCTGCAAAAAGCGCGACTGTAGTGCTCTCAACCGGCCGGGGTGAGCTTGCCGAGGATTCGCGGTCCGCGGGCGCCGGTTGCGCTCGGTACGTTTCCGGACCGGTGATCACAAAATAGATATGCAAGAAGGGCGAAGGCCACCGCCTCCTTCGCTTCACCGTCGAAAAATACGTCGTCGAAGCAGCGGACGCTCATGCCCGGCAACTGCAGCGCAATCATCCGGCGGAGCGTGACGTTCTTCGCGCCTCCGCCGGAGAGGAGGACTTCGGTGATCGGCTCCGGCATGAAGCGCCGATACGCGTCGCCGATGCTGCGGGCGGTGAGCGACGTCGCGGTGGCGACGATGTCCTCGTTCGTGCAGCCCGGCTGCGCCGCGCGACACGCTGCAATGAGCGTTTCCACATAGCGCGCGTCGAACAGCTCGCGACCGGTGGACTTCGGCGGCTCGGCGGCGAAGTACGGGTGCGACAGCAGCTCGTCGACCACCGTGCCGATCGATGTGCCGCGCGCAGCGAGCTCGCCGTCGCGATCGAACGGGCGGCCGTCGAAGAGCATTCGCGTCACGGCGTCGATCACGGAGACACCGGGACCGGTGTCGAACGCGCGCACACCGGTGAGATCGCCGTTCGGCGGAACGATCGTGACGTTGCCGATGCCGCCGATATTCTGGAGTGCGCGCCAATCGTCGCCGGAGAACAGCAGCGCGTCGGCGATCGGGACGAGCGGTGCGCCCTGCCCTCCCGCGGCGACGTCACGCACGCGGAAGTCGCTGACGACGTCGATGCCCGCGCGTTCGGCGATCACCGCCGCTTCGCCAACCTGCCATGTCGAGTGCGGCGCTTCGTGCCAGATCGTCTGGCCGTGCGAGCCGATCGCGCGAAGCTCGGTGCGCGACACGCCGGCTTCGGCGATCACCGCGACCGCGGCACTGGCGAGCCAGTCGCCGAGGTCGAAGGCGAGGCGGCAGTAGTCGCGCGGGCTGCCGCTCGTGAGCGCGGCGTGGAGGCGTGCGCGCTGCTCGCTCGTGTAGGTCGTGCCGACGAAGGCGAGGAGCTGTGCGCTCACGCGATCGTCGTCTCCGCGGGTGAAGCGCACGGCGGCCGCGGAGATTCCGTCGAGCGACGTGCCGGACATCAGGCCGACATAAATGCCCTGGGCAGTCAAGAAGTTGTCACCGGCGGCGGCGGCCGATCGAGGACCCGGCGAATCACGCCGCCGTGCCGCGCGAGCATCTGCTCGGCTTCTTCGATCGAGACGCCGAGGAAGTGCATGACGATCGCCGTCTTCACCGTGCCGCCGGAGATGTCGAGCAGGTCGCGCGCCTTCTCGCGATCCACATCGCAGACCTCCATGAGAATTCTCTCACTGCGGTCCTTGAGCTTCACGTTCGTCGCGCGAAGGTCGACCATCAGATTGCCGAAGGTCTTCCCGAGGCGGATCATCGCGCCGGTCGTGATCATGTTCAGCACGAGCTTCGTCGCCGTGCCGGCCTTCATGCGCGTCGAGCCGGTGACGACTTCGGGCCCGGTGATCGGCAGGATGACGATGTCGCTCACATCGATCGCGTCCTGCGGCGGCGGCGAGCAAGCGAGGAGCGCCGTGGCGGCGCCGACGCTCCGGGCATGGGCAAGGGCGCGCCGCACGTACGGTGTCGTCCCCGACGCCGCGATTCCGATGACGAAGTCGCCGCCGCGCACGCCATGTGCGGTAAGGTCCTCGATCGCCTGTTCGACGCGATCCTCGGCGCCTTCCTGCGAGCGGGTGAGCGCGGGGGGACCACCGGCGATGATCCCCTGGACCATCTCGGGATCGGTGCCGTAGGTCGGCGGGCATTCGGAGGCATCGAGCACGCCGAGTCGTCCGGACGTGCCGGCGCCGACGTAGAACAGGCGGCCGCCGTGGCGGAAGGTCTCTTCCGCCTTGGCGATGGCGCGCGCGATCGGCTCGCGCTGGCTCGCGACGGCCGCGGGAACGGTCTGGTCTTCAGCGTTTATGAGATCGACGATCTCGAGCGGGGTCGCGAGATCGATCTCGGCCGTGCGCGGATTCCGGCGCTCGGTGAGACGGGGATCGACGAATGTCATCTGTCCAATGTAGAGGGACTCGATTCGTCCGGCTAATGGGCGGGATGCGTGTGGTGTTTTGAGTGAACAGCGGGAACTGCTGGTAACTGCCGGGTCGCGGGTTGCGGGTCGCGGGTTGCGGGAAGGAACGCC
>CBHWBX010000514.1:0-3098 GCA_966111935.1 uncultured Gemmatimonadaceae bacterium | reverse complement strand
CTACCAAGCCGACCCTCTTCCTCTCTATTCACATTCCCTCGACGCCGTCGTGAACGTCCGCCGCCGACGTCATCGCCTTCCTCGCGCCGCGCGCATTGCGGATGATCGCCTCGGTCGTTCCCTGGCCGAAGCCGGTGGTCCAGCGAAAATCCTTTGCGGACGCCGGAACGATGAACGCGGCCGCGAGCACGCAAGCCAGAGCGAAACGCATTCCTGGAGACCTCCAAGCGGCAAGGCGAAGGAGCACGGCAAAGGTGTGAACTGGAGCGCCCGACTTTGGCGACGCGCATGCGACCGCCAGCTTTCTCCCTTTCCCGTTGGGGAGAGGGCCGGGGTGAGGGGCCGCGTATATCCTCGCGGGCGCGGTCCGACCGGGTTGATCCCTGACATTATGAACCGGGCTGATGCCTGACAGTATTGCATCATTGTTCTGCTGTCTGCGCCGTTTCCTGTGCGACGCGGAGCCGCGCACGCGGCGGAGCAAAGCGCAGGAAACGGCGGTCGCGATCGATCAGCCCGAGGGAGCGGTCGCAAAAACGGACGATGTGACCACCGCTATCGTGCTCGGCGAGGCCGACGAGTTCGCCTGCGAGCGCTTCACCGACGAACACAAGCTGGCCGCGCCATTTGATCTCGCCGGTAGGGCGCACCCGGCGAACTTCGTGATCGGCGTCGTACCAGGGATCGTCGAGGTGGCCCGGCATAGCGCGCGACGGCGCCTGCCAGAGCCTGACAGGCGGCATCTGGCCGAGCGCCTCGTGCGGCCGCTGCTGGTTGAAGTGGCGGCGGAAGACGTCGAAGCGGCGCTGCTGTTCGGTGGGTGTATCCGCGGGCGGCTTCGAGGTCTCGGCCTTCAGCGTGCGGTGCATGCGCTCGTGGCGGCCGTTGTGCTGCGGACTCGCCGGCGGGATGTAGCGCGGCTCGATGCCGAGCTTGAGCCACCATACCGAGAGCGCCGACAGGCCGCCTGCTCCGGTCGATCCAAACGGCGTGCCGTTGTCGGAGCGGATCGCGTCGGGCAGGCCGATGTCTGCAAAAACCCGTTCCATGGCGGTGCGAACGCCGACCCATGTCGGGTCGACGATGCGCACCTCGATCAGATAGCGGCTCGCCGCATCGGTGATGGTCAACGGATCGCAACGTGTCCCGTCGCGGGTGCGGAACCAGCCTTTGAAGTCGATCGCCCATTCCTCGTTCGGCACGCTCGCCGGCGCCACCACTTCGCCTTGCGCAATCGCTCGACGACGACGACGGCGGGCCTCGACCAGGCCTTCGCGCTTCAGAATGTCGCCGATCGTCGAGGCCGCAGGCCAATCGAGCTCACCGTGCTCGTACTCGAGCCAGGCCTTGACCTTCTTCGGACCGAAGTGCGGGAAGCGGCGCCGCGTCGCGATGATGCGGTTGACCAGCTGGCCCTCCGTTGCATGCGGGCAACTTCTGGCCGCGTGGCTTCGCTCCTCAAACCAATGTGGCTCTCCACTCTCGCGCCGGTGCTTCCAGACGTAGAACGTCTCCCGGCTGATGCCGTGCCTCGCGCACAGCTCGGTGACCGAAAATGCGCCCGTCTCATACTCCCGAAACAACGCGATACGCTCCTCCATAGGGCTGCTCTCCCTGAAAGGCATCGGCTGATCCTCCCGCGAATCAGACGAAGCTTGCCTGTCAGGAATCGTCCCGGTCTAAACTGTCAGGACTCAGCCCAGTTTGTACCGCCGCAGCCCCCCACCCCCGACCCCTCCCCGCCACGCGCAAGTGCGCGCGGGAGGGAGGGGAGTTTTCTCACTGCATCAACTTCGGGCTGACATGGCGCAGCTTGTCCGGGTTGCGCACGATGTAGATCGCCGTGATCTTTCTGTCGTCGATCGCAAACGCCATCGTGTGCATGACCTCGCCGTCCTGCACCACGACGAGGCCCGGCAAGCCGTCGACGGTCGTTTCACGGTACTGCGACGGAAGCGGTGCGCCCGGCTTGCGGGCGATGCCGGCGAAGAACCTCGCCACGTCCTCGTCGCCATGGATCGGGCGGAGCGCCGCGATCCGCTTGCCGCCGCCGTCGGAATAAAGCGTGACGTCCTTTGCCAGCAGTGCCTGCAGCGGGGCGACCTCGCCGCTGCGCGACGCGTCGAAGAAGGCTTTTGCGATCTCGGCGCCCTGCTCGTGCGAGACAGGAAAGCGCGGCTTTGCGGCGCGCACGTGTTCGCGCGCGCGACTGGCGAGCTGGCGGCAGGCGACGGCATCGCGATCGATCGTCTGCGCCACCTCGTCGAAATTCTGGCCGAACACGTCGTGCAGCAGGAAGGCCGCGCGCTCCAGCGGCGACAGCCGTTCCAGCGCCATCATCAGCGTCAGCGTGATGTCCTCGGTCTCGAGGATTTCGTCGGCTTCGATCATCGGTTCTGGAATCCACGGGCCAATATAGGTCTCGCGCTTGACGCGCGCCGACTTCAGGTGATCGAGGCAGAGGCGCGTCACGGTCCTGGACAGAAACGCTTGCGCGTTCGTGACGGCCTCGCGATCGGCGCCGTGCCAGCGCAGATAGGCATCCTGCACGACGTCCTCCGCCTCCGCGACCGAACCCAGCATGCGGTAGGCGATGCGGGTCAGTCGCGGACGCAGGTGCGCAAACGTCGCGGCCGCGTCGTCAGGCCGCTGCGGCATTCTTCACTTTCATCGGATGGACGGCGCGGAAGCCGCATTGAAACCGGTTCCACGCGTTGATCGTCGTGATGGCGAGAGTCAGTTCGACCATCTCCTCTTCATTGAAGCTTGCCCGCAGGATCTCGTAATCCTCGTCCGGCGCGTGCGTCTGCGCGACCAGCGTCAGCGACTCGGTCCAGGCGAGCGCAGCCCGCTCGCGCTCGGTGTAGAGCGGTGAGTCGCGCCAGGTCGCGACCATGTCGATGCGCTCGTTCGTCTCGCCGGCGGCGCGGGCGTCGCGTGTGTGCATGTGCAGGCAGAAGGCGCAGTGATTGATCTGCGAGGCGCGGATCTTCACCAGTTCCAGCATGCTCTTCTCGAGCCCGGAATTGTCGACATGGTCCTGCACGTGCCGCATCGCCTGGAGCACGCCGGGGGCGGCCTTCCATGCATCAAGTCTC
>CBHWBX010000513.1:0-3100 GCA_966111935.1 uncultured Gemmatimonadaceae bacterium | reverse complement strand
CCCAGGCGGCGCGGCTCGAGCCCGATCTCGTGCTGATGGACCTGCGGATGCCGGGTCGGAACGGCGTCGATGCGTCGGCGGCGATTCTCGCGGCGCGGCCGGCGACGCGGGTCGTGATTCTCACGACGTACGTCTCCGACGGCGAGGTGTTGCGGGCGATCGAGGCGGGGGCGGTCGGCTATCTCCTCAAGGACGTGCCGCACGACGAGCTGTTCCGCGCGCTGCGCGCCGTCGCCGGCGGACAGCGGTATCTCGCGCCGGCGGTGACGCAGCGGCTGCTCGCGCGCTGGCAGCAGCCGGCGCGGGCGACGCTCACCGAGCGCGAGCTCGACGTCCTGCGATGCGTGGCGCGCGGCGACGGGAACAAGCAGATCGCGGCGACGCTCGGCATCAGCGAGCCGACCGTGAAGGCGCATCTCGTGCACATCTTCGAGAAGCTCGGCGTCGAGAATCGCACCGCGGCGGCGCGCGCCGCGCGCGATCAGGGGCTGATCCCGAGCGACTAGCGCGGTGCTACGGCGCCGTGCAGACGAGCGCCCACGGCTTGTCGGCGACCCAGGTCAGCGCGACCGTCGCCGAGCGAGTGCCTTTTGGCTTGAGCTTTCTCTGAACTTCCTCGACGTCGACCGGCGAGCCGCGCTTCCGAATGTCGACGACACCGATGTCGAGCGCACGCAGCGTGTCGCGCAGCTTCGCGAGATTCCATGGGAGCGACGCTTCGATGCGCAGCAGCCGGCCGAACGGCGTCTCCATCGGCTCGTGCGATGAGAGAAAGGCAATGCGCTCGTCGAGCTGCCAGCAGTCGACGCCGGCGTCGGCGATCGACGTCCCGAGCTCGGCGACCAACCCCGCGCGCGTGACGGCGGGATCGGGGTCGAGGAGATAGGTGCCCGGATCGCGAACGGCGAGGCGTGCGCCGGGTTTCGCGGTGAGCGTGTCGTCGCTCGGGAGGCGGGCCGCGCGCCTACGGGCCGTGGCGAGCGACGGCGACCAGATCAGCGAGGCCTTGAGCTCGCGGCGCTCGGAGACGAACTCGAGCTCCCATCCGTCAGGGACGACGTCAGTCGGCAAACCCGGCGCGGCCTTGATGCCGACCGCGACGCCGCGCTCGGCGAGCGAGAAACACCAGTCGAGCGGGGGCTCGCTCTCGCCGGTCTTCATGCGTCGCGAGTCGGTACGGCGCGCGGGATCGATGAACGCGGCGGGGATGGCGGCAAAGTCGACGTCGCGGACGTCCGACTGAAACGAGGTCACGTTGGCCGCGACGCCGTACACTTCAGCGTTCAGCATCCCCATCCGCAGGTGCACGGGATCGAGATCGACCGCGGTGACGGCGCGCCGTTCGGCGAGCGCGATCAGATCGCCGCCGATGCCGCTGCACAGATCAGCGATGCGATCGAACGGCGCGAATCGTCCGGCGCTGTGCCGCGCCATCGCTTCGGTCGACGCCTGTTCGAAGCCGGCGGCGGTGAAGTACATCTCGTCGGCACGGGAGAACTTCGCGCGCGCGCGGGCACGAAGCTTCGTCAACGTGAGCGCGGCGCGGACGAGCTCGGGCTCGTAGCGCGCGCGATAGCGCGTGAGCACGCGCAGCTCGTCATCGAGCGACTCCTCGCGCAGTTCGGCGAGGAGTCGCTGGCCTTCGCGAGTCAGGAGACGATCGAGATCCTGCTCAGGAGCGGACGCCGTAGGTCTTCCCGTCGTTCGCGATCTTGCTCCACGCCGTCTTCGCGTCGTGCTCGAAGACGAGCATCCAGTCTTCATCGACGGCGCGCGCGAGAATCTTTCGCTTCGTCTCGAGGGTGACGAGGGGCTCGACGTCGTACCCCATGATCCAGGGGAGCGGCAGGTGCGACGCCGTCGGCACGAGGTCGGCGATGAAGAACGCGCGCTCGCCCTTCGACTCGATGAGCAGGCCCATGTGGTGCGGCGTGTGCCCCGGCGTCTTCACCGAGTGGATGCCGGCGATGATCTCGCGATCGCCGTCGATCAGCTCCATCTGTCCGCTGGCGCGCAGCGGCTCGAAGTTCGGCAGGAAATAGCTCGCCGCCGTGCGCTCATTGGTGTGCGTCGCCCACTCATACTCGCCGCGCTGCATCACGTAGCGCGCGTTCGGAAACGACGGCGCGATCGAGCCGTCGGCCTGCTTCGCCGTGTTGCCGCCGGCGTGATCGAAGTGCAGATGGCTGTTGATGACCATCACGACGTCGGCCGGCTTCACGCCGATCTGCGCGAGGCCGTCCTCGAGCGCGGTCGGTCCCTGCGTGCCGCGATTCTCGATGCCGTAGATGTCGTAGAACTTCTCGTTCTCCTTGTTCCCCGCCCCGGTGTCGATGAGGATCGGACCGCTGGGGTGCTCGATGAGGAGGCAGCGCATGCCGAGCTGGATGCGATTGCGCTCGTCGGCGGCGATGCGGCGCTCCCAGAGCGTCTTCGGCACGACGCCGAACATCGCGCCGCCGTCGAGCTTCTGGCCGCCGGCCTGGATGGCATGGATGCGCCAGTCACCGAGCTGGCGGGATTCGACGAGAGGTTGAACGCTCATGCGGAGGAGTCGTCGCTTACGGAGTGTGGAAGTGCGGGCGGGCGGCGTCGGCGCTTCGTCCGCGCGCCGGTGCCGCGGCTCACGGCGTTGTCGAGATCATCGAGGGTCTCGTACCCCTGATCGCGCGCCGCGTCGAGCATCTTCAGAAAGATCTCGGCGGTGGCGACGGCATCGCCGCCGGCGCGGTGGCGCGCGTGGTTCTCGACGCCGTAGAAGTGCTGGAGGGCGTCGAGGTTGCCGCGGCGCAGCTGCGGGAGCAGTCGGCGCGCCATGCGCACGGTACAGATCCGCCGTCCCTGGAGTGGACGGCGCGTCACACGCTCGATCTCGGCGGAGAGGAAGCGCCAATCGAAGTTCGCGTTGTGCGCGACGAAGACGCACCCCTCGAGCACGCCGAGGAGCTGCGGGCAGATGTCGCGGAAGCGCGGCGCGTCCTTGACCATCTCCCAGGTGATGTTCGTCAGCGCCATGACCGCGGGCGGGATCGGGCGCTCGGGATTGACGAGCGTATCGAAGACGTTCGTCGCGACGCCGTTCTGCACGCGCACGACGGCG
>CBHWBX010000512.1:0-3123 GCA_966111935.1 uncultured Gemmatimonadaceae bacterium | reverse complement strand
TATCAAACGAGCCGTCGCCGCAGGCGCGGCGTTCCTTCCCGCAACCCGCGCCCCGCAACCCGCAACCCGCAAGCATCAAAGCGATTCTACCGAATCTGCACCCCCTGGTTCGACCGCACCGTAAACGTCGACCCCGCCGGGATCGTCGCCGGCGACGTGCTGCCGCCCTGACCCATCGAGATCACCGTCCCCGCCGCCGCGCCGAGGAGGCCGCCCGTCACGATCTTGCTGAGCTCACCGCCGCTCAGCACAGCGCCGAGCACCGCACCCGCCGCCGCGCCCACCCCCGCGTTGCGCGCCGTGTTCGAGCTGCCCGACTTCGCGTTCTGGACCGTCACGTCCGAGATGCTGCCGCTGAACGGGTACACGCGACCGTTCATGTTCAGCTGATCGAAGTTCAGGCGAATCACGTTCTGATCGGTCGGCAGGTTCGACGTGTGAATGCCGGTCACATGGCCGGTCAGTCGCGCGCCGGCGGGAACCGCCACCGCACCATTCTGCGCGTAGACATTGCTCGCCACGGTCGCGGTGAACGAATCGCCTTCGCGGCTCGCTGTCGAGATCGATTGATCGAGCGAGGCGGTCATCGTCGTGCCGGCGGGAAGCCAGTTCGCGTTCGCCGGCGTTGCGGGCGCGACCTCGCCGCCCGCGGAGACCTGCGTGCCACTCGCGCATGCGCCGAGCGCGGCCGCGCTCGCGAGCATCATGATTGTCCTGCGATACATCCGTCCTCCGTTGAGCTACAGGGTTCTGCGAAAATCCGTACACCTGGGCGGCAAGACACAGGCCCTGTGTGGCTTTCGTCCTACGACTTTCGGCCGCATTATTCGCCCCCCCCACCTTCACACTCGCGGACTCATGCACGTCGTTCACTCGCGCGCCTGCGCGCTCCTCGTCGTCGCCGCGCTCCCGGCGTGTCGCACCAACGTCGTGCCGAGCCCTGCGGGTCGCGCCGCGGGGACGATCGTCGCGAGCAACATGAACGACCACACCGCGACGCTCCTCGATGCGAGCACGCTCGCGACGGTCGCGACGCTGTCCACCGGAACGGCGCCGCACGAAGTCACGATCTCGCACGACGGACGGTGGGCGCTCGTCAGCAACTACGGCACGCGCGAGCAGCCCGGGAGCACGATCACGGTCATCGACATCGACGCGCGGCGTGTCGCACGCACGATCGACCTCGGCACGTCACGCCGCCCGCACGGGATGGCATTCCTCCCCGGCGACACGCTCGCCGCCGTGACCGCCGAGGCCGATCGCGCGGTGCGATTAGTCGACGTGCGCAGCGGACAGATCGTGAAGAGCCTGCCGAGCAACGGGCGCGGGACGCACATGGCTGCGCTCTCGGCCGACGGGCGCCGCATGGTCGCCGGCAACATCGCCGACGGCACGCTCGCGATCTTCTCGCCGCTCGGCGGCGACACGACGCGAACGGTGAAAGTCGGACGGCAGCCCGAAGGTGTGGCGATCACCCCGGACGGCGCGCGTGGATGGGCGGGGAGCAACCAGGACGGCATCGTCGTCGTCGTCGATCTCGCGCGCGGCGTGCCGATCGATACGGTGCGCGGCTTCGGATTGCCATATCGCATCGCCGTCTCCGCCGATGGGCGCACCGCCGTCGTCACCGATCCCGTCAGGGCGACGGTGCGCATCTTCGACGAGGCGACGCGCCACGAGCGGTTCGCCGTCGTCATTCCCGCGGACAGCCTCGTCGCGACCGCGGAAGTGAAGGGCTCGCCGTCGCCCGAAGGCGTGACGATCTCGCGCGACTCGCGGTGGGCCTACGTTACGCTTCAGGGACGCAATCGCGTCGCGCTGATCGATCTCGCGCGCGGCACGATCGTCGGCTACGGCGTGACCGGCAACTGGTCCGACGGCATCGGGTATTCACCGCGAGGACGCTGAGCATGGCAACGGCAAAGAAGGCCGCGCGCCCGAACGACTGGCGCAGGATCGTCGCCTCATCGCTCGGGTGGGGGCAGGCGCACGCGACGCTCGAGGCGGCGGTGGACAAGCTGCCCGTCGCGCTCCGCGGAAGGCGGCCGAAAGGACTGCCGCACTCGGCGTGGGAGCTGCTCGAGCACATCCGCCGCACGCAGGCGGATCTGATCGACTTCATGACGAATCCGAAGTACGTCGCGCCAGAATGGCCGAAGGACTACTGGCCGACGTCTCCGGTGCCGCCGTCGCCGCGCGCGTGGAACGAGACGTTGCGCGCGATCGATCATGACCGCGCGGCGATCCAGAAGCTCGCCACGAAACCGTCGCTCGATCTCACGAAGCAGATCCCATGGGGCGACGGACAGACCTACCTGCGCACGATCCTCGTCGCGCAGGATCACGAATCCTACCACACCGCACAGATCATCTTCGTGCGCCGACTGCTCGGCGCATGGACCGACAAATGAATCTCACGCTTCGCTCGCTTGCTGCCGCCCTCTGTGTCGCGGCGTTTCCCGCCGCGTCACACGCACACAAGACCGACTCGGCGCGCATCGCCTGGAATGGACCGATCGCGCCCTTTCGCATCGCGCCGAATCTGTACTATGTCGGCGCGGCCGACGTCACGGCCTATCTGTTCACGAGCCCGCGCGGCCACATCCTGCTCGACGGCGGGCTCCCGGAGACCGGCCCGCGCATCCTCGCGAACATCAAGACGCTCGGCTTCGAGCCGCGCGATGTGAGAATCCTCATCAACAGCCACGCCCACTTCGATCACGCGGGCGGTCTGGCCGAGATCAAGCAGGCGACGGGTGCGAAGCTGTTCGCGCCGGCGGCGGAAGCGCGGCAGCTCGCCGCCGGCGGCGTCGACGACTACGGTCTGTTCGAGACGGGAAAGTTCCCCGCGGTCAAGACCGATTCGATCATTACCGACGGCTCGATCGTCGCGCTCGGCGACTGGAGGCTGCGGGCGGTCGTCACGCCGGGACACACGCGCGGGTGCACGACGTGGACGACGGACATTCCGGTGAACGGCAAGCCGGTCGGCGCCGTGTTCATGTGCGGAGCGTCGGTGCCTGGTTACAAGCTCGTCGCGAACAAGGGCTACCCGACGATCATCGACGACTACGAGAAAACGTTCGCGCGTCTGCGGACCCTCGACTGCACAATGTTCCTCGC
>CBHWBX010000511.1:0-3123 GCA_966111935.1 uncultured Gemmatimonadaceae bacterium | reverse complement strand
AGGACATCGTGTCACGGAAGACGACGAAAGAGAAGACGGGCGTCTTCACCGGAGCGTTCGCGCTCAATCCGGCGACGCAGCAGCCGATTCCGATCTGGATCGCCGACTACGTGCTCATGGAGTACGGCACCGGCGCGATCATGGCCGTGCCCGGACACGACGAGCGCGACTTCGAGTTCGCGCAGGTCTTCGACCTGCCGATCGTGCGCGTCGTTGCGCCGCAGGGGCAGGATGCGCACGCGCCGCTGACCGCCGCCGAAACGGACATCGACAACGCGTCGCTCGTGGCGTCGGGTCAGTTCTCCGGCCTGAGCGTCGTCGACGGCAAGAAGCAGATCGTGACGTGGCTGGCCGACCATGGCCACGCGAAGCCGGTGGTGAACTACCGCTTGCACGACTGGTGCATCTCGCGGCAGCGCTACTGGGGTCCGCCGATCCCGATCATCTACTGCGACAAGTGCGGTACGGTGCCGGTGCCGGAGAAGGATCTGCCGGTCGAGTTGCCGTACGTCGAGGACTTCAAGCCCGACGATACGGGGATCTCGCCGCTGGCGCGCGTCGAGTCGTGGTACAAGGTGGCCTGTCCGAGCTGCGGCGGCGATGCGCGTCGCGAGACGGACGTCTCCGACACGTTCCTGGACAGCGCCTGGTACTTCCTGCGTTACCCGAGCACCGACTTCAAGGTCGTTCCGTTCGACAAGGAAATGACGAAGAAGTGGCTGCCGGTGAACTCGTACATCGGCGGCAACGAGCACGCGGTGCTGCACCTGTTGTACTCGCGCTTCGTGACGATGGTGCTGCACGACGCCGGACACCTCGAGTTCGAGGAGCCGTTCACGAAGTTCCGCGCGCACGGCATGATCATCCGTGAAGGCGCGAAGATGTCGAAGAGCCGCGGCAACGTGGTGAACCCGGACGAGTACATCGAGCGTTGGGGCGCCGACACCTTCCGCACGTACCTGATGTTCCTCGGACCGTACGAGGAGGGCGGCGACTTCCGCGACCAGAGCATCGCGGGTGTGCGTCGGTTCCTCGATCGCGTCTGGACGTCGGTGGAGAAGAGCACGACCGAGGGCGCGCCGGATCCGGCGGTGATGCGCAAGCTGCACCAGACGATCCAGAAGGTCTCGGAGGACGTACCGAAGCTGAGCTACAACACAGCGATCGCGGCGATGATGGAGTACATGAACGTCGTCCGCCGCGGTGAGCGCACGCCCCACCGCGACGAGATCGCGCCGGTCGTGCAGCTCATCGCTCCGTTCGCGCCGCACGCCTCCGAGGAGCTCTGGGAGCGCCTGGGCCACGACGTGAGCGTGTTCGACTCCGGCTGGCCAAAGTTCGACGCCGAGCTCGCGAAGGAAGACTCGATCACGATCGCCGTGCAGGTCGGCGGCAAGACGCGCGGCACGATTCAGCTTCCCCCGGGCGCCGGGCAGGACGCGGCACTCGAGGCCGCGATGGCCGACGCATCGATCGCGAAGTTCGTCCCCGGGACGCCGAAGAAGGTGATCTTCGTGCCGGGAAGGCTGTTGAATATCGTCGTGTAGGATCGGGGATCGGGGGTCGGGGATCGAGAAACGGCACACTGAGCTCAGCTCGGTGTGCCGTTCGTCCTTTCATCCCGACCCGCGATCCCCGCTCCCCGATCCTCTCAAGCAGCATCTTTTCCGTGCCCTGAGCGGTACTATACTAGTCCGAAAGAGAGGCCCAGCGCGCGGCTCTTGCACTCCCCAGGCACTCACAGGAAGGTCGATGTGAGCACGACGATTCCCGCAATCAACGCCGAGATCGAGCAGGGCGAGCCACGATCGACGGCTCCGGCCGCTGTCGTCCCGCCGAAACCAACCCGCGAGCGGCTGCTGTCGCTCGACGTTTTCCGAGGGCTCACCGTCGCCGGGATGCTCCTCGTGAACGACCCGGGCACCTGGAGCGCGATCTATCCGCCGCTCGAGCACGCCTCGTGGCATGGGTGGACGCCGACCGATCTCATCTTTCCCTTCTTCCTCTTCATCGCCGGCGTCACAACGAGCCTTTCGCTCGATGCGCGCCGCGCGCGTGGCGATGACGAAGCAGCGGTCCGCCGGCAGATCATCCGCCGAGGCCTGCTGATCTTCCTGTTCGGCTTCATGGTGAACGGCTTCCCCTACTTCACTTGGGGAAGCGTCCAGGGGATCGCCGATCCGACGTTCCTGCAGCGCATCGTGGACCGGCTCTATCACTGGCGCATCATGGGCGTGCTCCAGCGCATCGGTCTCGCCTATCTCTGCGCGGCGCTGCTCGCACAGGGGCGCAGTGTGAAGACGCAGGTGCTGACGATCGTCGCCCTGCTCTACGGCTACTGGTTCGCGATGACCGTGCTCCCGGTCCCGGGGGGCGCGACGATGGGCCAGCTCGTGCTCGGCAGCCCGTTCACGAACATGGCGTCCTGGTGGGACCGTCTGCTCCTCGACTGGTCGCGCTGGGGCCTTGGCAACCACATCTGGGTCGGCGGCGACGGCAAGTTCGATCCCGAGGGTCTGTTCTCGACGATTCCCGCGATCGGCACCTGCATGCTCGGCATCCTGGCCGGCAGGTGGATCTCGCAGAAAAAGCCGCTCACCGAGCGCATCAATGGACTCTTCGCGGTCGGCGCCCTTGGCATGATGGCCGGCCTGATGTGGAACTGGTCGTTTCCGATCAACAAGAGCATCTGGACGAGCTCGTATGTGTTGTTCTGCGCCGGCCTCGCCTGTGTCGCGCTCGCCACAATCATGTGGATCGTCGACGTCCAGCAGATCCGGGGTTGGACGAAGTTCTTCGTGATCTACGGCCTCAACCCGATGGTCGCCTTCGTCGGCTCGGGTGTGCTCGCGCGGTGCATCTACTCGATCTTCAAGGTCACCTGGGACGGCAAGCAGATCCCGCTTCAGGAAGGCATCTACCGCGCCCTGTTCGCCTCGTGGCTCACCCCCGTGAACGCGTCGCTGGCCTTCGCAATTACATTCGTGATGTTCTGGTTCGGGATTCTGTATGTCCTGTATCGGAAGCAGATATTCTTCCGCGTTTAAGCACTGACGCTGGGAACGAGAGACGGGGAACGGGGAACGAGATCTCAACGAATGGATCCCGTTCCCCGTTCCTCGA
>CBHWBX010000510.1:0-3129 GCA_966111935.1 uncultured Gemmatimonadaceae bacterium | reverse complement strand
TCCTCGAGTCCCTTGCCCTCGAGGAGATAGAGCCAGCGATCGGTGCGCGCGTAGATGAACAGCTCGAGATAGGGGTTCAGCGTCAACTGATCGTCGCCGGTATAGACGGAGAGCTCCACGCCGCCGTACCGCGCGAGCAGGTTCTTGAGGCGGGCGACCGACTCACGCACGTCCGGGAGCGCGACTGATTCGCCCTTCCACGAGCGCCCGCTGCGCAGGTCCTCGACGACGATGTCCACCGCCGGCGGGAGCTGCTCGGTGAGATTGTAGAACAGGTCCACGACACGCTCGGCGTTCGCGACGACGTGCGCGGTGTAGAGGTCCTCCTCCTGAACGAAGGTGAACCCGTCTGCACTGACACGAAACCGGCGCCAGATCGACGCCTCCGGTTGCCGCCCACGAAAGAACATGTCGGTCCCAATCCCCCTGATTCCGCCCGTTACGCTTCGGATTCCAACCTAAACCGGTTGTCCAGTTCCCTTGCCTCTCGCAATAGCCAGTCCCGCGTGTTTCTCGACGGGTCTTCGATCACCTGCTCGAGGAGCGCGTTGAGGACCCGACCGAGCATTCGGCCGGCGGGAATGCCGTTCGACCGCAGGTCGTCGCCGTCGATCGCCAGCGCACCGAGATCGAGGGCGTCGCGGAAGGCTGACCACAGCATCCGTCGATAGAGCGCGCGCACGCCGCTCGTGGACGGCGCATCGGCACCACGCGACGCCCACACCGCGCACGCGAGGCGCATGAACCCACCGATCTGTAGCCGTCCGATCCCGGCGACCCAGCGACGCACATCGGCGTCGGTCGGCGAGGCCCCCGACGTGAGTGTCCTCGCGATCTCGTCGCCGAAGCGGTGCAACCGCTCGATCAACGACTCGACGAGCTGGATCTCGACCCGCGAGCTGCGCAGCGCGATCATGACTTTTGCGGCGTCGCGGGCATCGAGCGACGCGAGCAGCCCGGCGAAGCGCAGGGCGCGTCGCGCCGGACGAGTGGGCAGGCCGGGTCGCGCGAGGAAGTCCGGAACCGTCAGCGCGGCGTCAGAGGCCGAAGCGAGCTGAGGAATGAGCGTCGCGAACGCGCCGCTCGACTTCCAATGCCGAAGGGCCGCACTCGGCTCCGCCACCTGCTCCATCGTTTTGTCGAGCTCCTGCTTGACCCGCTCGGGCGACAGCCGGCCGAGAAAGGGAGCGCTCGAGCCGATGGCCTGTTCGGTCGCCGGCTCGATCGCGAAGCCCAGCCGGGCGGCGAAGCGGATCGCGCGAAGGGCCCGGAGCCGGTCCTCGCGCATCCGCGCATCGGGGTCGCCGACGGCCCGGATGACGCGAGCGTCGAGGTCACGACGTCCGTCGAACGGGTCGCGAATCTCGTCGGTCCGAGGCGAATAGGCGATCGCGTTGATCGTGAAGTCGCGCCGCGCCAGATCATCCTCGAGCGAGACGCCGAACTCGACTTCCGCATGCCGGCCGTCGGTCTTCACGTCGCGGCGGAAGGTCGTAACCTCGTGCATCCGGTTTCGCCGGTCGAGCACGCCCACCGTCCCGAACTCGACGCCGACCGGGATGGTACGCTTGGCGCCGAAGAGCGCGCGCACCTCGTTCGGCGTGGCCGACGTGGCGAGATCCCAGTCGAGGTGCTGGTGCCCGAGCAGGGCGTCGCGGATCGCTCCACCGACGCACCACGCCTCGAAACCGGCATCTTCCAGCCGATCGGCGATCTCTCGGACCTCCGGCGGCGGATCGAGTTTGCTCATGGCGCGAAGTGGAAGTGAAAAGGCACGGCGCTACACAATAGCTGACCCTGCCGCCCACGTGAAGCTACAGCACCGAAGATCGTGCGCCACTACAACTTGCGTATCAAAAACGCGATATTGCCTCACGGGTTTTCGCGCGTCTTTCTTGGGACCGAATCAGGAGCTGTTGCTTGACCGAGCTGGAGCAGATTCTCAAGAACTCACAGGCCGCAGAACCGTTCAAACATGCGGTTCGTAGTTACTGCGCCGGCAAGCGCGCCGAGCGCATTCGCATCGACGGGTTCGCCCCGACCGTCAAGGTGCAGCGCCTGCTGACGCACATCCTCTCGGCCGAATCGCACCTCCCGATCGAGCAGGTCTCGCTCATCGGCCGCTCCGGTTGCTCCGACTTCGTGGGCACCGTCAAGCTCCAGACGGCAACGGAAACCCACGTCTACAACTTCGTCTGGGACTGCCGCTGGCGCGCCGAGCAGGAAGGCTGGACCGACTGCTTCGGCTTCCCCGACCAGATCCGCGCCGCCCGCGAGTACGACTGGCAGTGCTTCGAGCGCTGGGAGCGCGCCGGCGTTCAGCCGGTCGCCTGACCGTCACGTCGTCTCGAGCAGCTCCCGCAGCTCGCTGACGCTCATCCCCGCGCCCAGCGCCAGAATCACGTCGATGCGCGCCTGAAGCGGACGGCGCGCACCGCCGAAGATCGCTCCCATCTCGGCGAGCCGTCGCCCGCCGCCCTGATATCCGTAGGTGCAGCCCACGCGTCCGCGCATCGCGCGCGACGTGATCACGACCGGCTTCCCCTCGGCGATCCAGCGCTCGATCCCGGGGACCATCGCCGGCGGAACGTTGCCCCGCCCCATCGCCGCGATCACTACGCCGCGCCCCGCTTCGCGCGACGCGTCGAGCAGGCGCGAATCGGCGCCGGCGAACGCGTACATGATGTCCACCGGCTCGGCGAGCTTTTCCGGGACGAGGATCGGCGCGTGCGCCGGCATGAGCCGCCGGAGGATCACCGCGCCATCGTCGATCACGCCGAGGTGGCCGAGGCCTGGGCTGTCGAACGCGTCGAGCGCGTGGGTGTGGGACTTCGTGACGTCGAGCGCCGCGAAGATCCGGTCGGACATCACGACGAGGACGCCGAGTCCGCGCGCGTCCTCGCTCGCGGCGACGCGCACCGCGCCGCCGAGGTTCGCCGGGCCGTCCCAGCCAAGATCGCTCGACGTGCGCATCGCACCGGTGACGACCACCGGCTTCTCGCTGTCGATCGACCGCGCGAGCAGGTACGCCGTCTCCTCGAGCGCATCCGTTCCGTGCGTGACGACGACGCCCCGCACCTCGGGGCGCGCCAGATGCTCGACGATCCGCGCCCGCATCGCCCACATCCG
>CBHWBX010000509.1:0-3132 GCA_966111935.1 uncultured Gemmatimonadaceae bacterium | reverse complement strand
CCCGGGTCGACCGGCGTCTGCGGGTAGACCAGGACGAGCGGCTGCTGCGTGCGGGCGAGCCGGTGCGCTGGCGTCGCGGCGCGCCGACCGACACCGTCGTGGCCGTCGCGCTGCGGCAGCGTGGTGGCACGCGCGTCGATTCGCTGACGCTTCGCTTCGCGTCCGATGCGAACATGGTCGAATCGGCGCCGCTCGCGCCGGGTATCTACGAGGCGACAGTGCGCGGCGGGACGTCGCTGCTCGCGGTGAATCCGTCGCGCGAGTGGCTGCCGCGGGCGCCGCGCGTGGCGAACGGCGGCGTGCGTGGATCGGTCTCGGCCGACACCGCGCCGCGGCTGCGCGATCATGGTTGGGCGTACGCGCTCGCGATACTGATGCTGTGCGCCGAATGGCTCTTGCGTCGTCGCCGCGGAATGCGGTAGGCGAAGAACGAGGATATATGCGGTTACTGCGGAAGCAGGGCGACGTTCCGAAGCGTTCGCTCTGGCAGAAGATCAAGGACGTCGCGCTCATGGACGTCGCCGTGCTGGCGCGCGGGGGCGTGTCGGCGGGCTCGCTCGAGCAGCTCGAGCAGCTGCTGCTCGAGGCGGACTTCGGCGTGCCGGTGACCCTGCGTCTCGTCGAGGAAGTCGAGCGGCGCGCCCAGCGCGGCCAGGTGAAGACGGAGGCCGAGTTCAAGGCGGCGCTCGCCGAAGGCATCGGTGAAGCGCTGCGCGGCGGCAAGAGCGATCCGCGTCTCACGATGGCGCCGTCGGCGCCGACGGTGATCCTCATCATCGGCGTGAACGGCGCCGGGAAGACGACGTTCATCGGCAAGCTCGCGGCGCGCTTCCGTCGCGAAGGGAAGCGCGTGATGGTCGCCGCGGGCGACACCTTCCGCGCCGGCGCGATCGATCAGCTCCGGGTGTGGGCGGAGCGCACGGGCGCCGAGTTCATCTCGGCGAAGCAGGGCGCCGACCCGGGCGCGGTCGCGTTCGACGCGATCGACGCGGCGATCGCGCGGCGCGCCGACGTGCTGATCGTCGACACCGCGGGGCGCCTGCACACGAGCGAAGGGCTCATGGACGAGCTGAAGAAGGTCGCGCGCGTGATCGCGAAGCGAATGCCCGGTGCGCCGCACGAATCGCTGCTCGTCCTCGACGGCACGATCGGGCAGAACGCCGTGCAGCAGGCGAAGACCTTCGCGGCGGCGGTCCCGGTGACGGGGCTCGTCGTGACGAAGCTCGACGGCACGGCGCGCGGCGGCGTCGTCGTCGCCGTACACGAAGCGATCGACGCCCCGGTGAAGTTCCTCGGCGTCGGCGAGGCGGCGGACGATCTCGTGCCGTTCGACGCCGGCGAGTTCGCCAAAGAGTTGATGGAGTGAGACCGCTTGAAGGTTAGGGGTCCTTCGCTGCGCTCAGGATGACCAACCAGCGCCTCTACCTCGATACACCCGTCACGTATCTGAAGGGCGTCGGTCCCGCGCGGGCCGACGCGCTGCGGCGCCTCGGGATCGTCACGGCCGGCGACATGCTCTTTCACGTCCCGCACCGTTACGAGGACGCGAGCACCGTGTCGCCGATCCGGTCGCTCGAGCCCGGGATGAACGGCACCGTCGTCGGGACGGTGATCTCGAAGGGCGTGATCCCGACGCGCAAGGGGCTGCGGATCTTCCAGGCCGTCGTGCGTGATGAAACTGGAATGATAGAAGTCTCATGGCCCGGCCAGCCGTTCCTCGACCGGTCGATCAACAAGGGCGACGTCCTGCTCGTGACCGGGAACGTCCGCTTCTTCCACGGACGCCAGCTCCAGCCGCGCGAGTTCGTGAACCTCGGCGCCGGAGACGACGAGAGCGCGACGATGCAGGGGCGCGTGCTCTCGGTCTATCCGGCGACGGAGGGGCTGTCGTTCAAGGTGATCCGGTCGATCCTCGACGCGCACCTCGACCGGCTGCTCCCGCTCGCGAAGGAGTACCTGCCGCCCGATCTGCTGAGGTCCGCGGGCGTCCCCGGCATCGGCGAGGCGCTGCGGATGGTGCATCGGCCGACGTCGATCGCCGAGGCGATGCAGGGGCGGGCGCGGCTCGCGTTCGAGGAGCTGTTCTTCGTCCAGATCCTTCAGCAACGGGCCAAGGAGCTGGCGCGCGAGAAGCGGCGCGGGATCCAGTTCGAGAACAAGCGCACGCTGACGACGAAGCTCCGCGAGTCGCTGCCGTTCCAGCTCACCGGCGCTCAGGTGCGCGCGGTGCGCGAGATCTTCGCCGACATGTGTGGCGAGAATCGGATGCAGCGCCTGCTCCAGGGCGACGTCGGCAGCGGCAAGACGGTCGTCGCGCTGTTCGCGGCGCTCCTCGCGATCGAGAACGGCTATCAGGCGGCGATCATGGCGCCGACCGAGCTGCTCGCCGAGCAGCATCTGCGGTCGATGTCGCGGATGCTCGAGCCGCTCGGCATCCAGCCGATCCTCCTCACCGGCAGCCTGCCGACGAAGGAGCGCAAAGCGATCGCGGCGCGGCTCGCGACGAAGGAACCGGTGCTCGTCGTCGGCACGCACGCGCTGGTGCAGGAGGCGACGGTGTTCGGCAACCTCGGCTTCGCGGCGATCGACGAGCAGCATCGCTTCGGCGTCGAGCAGCGCAAGGCGCTCGGCGCGAAGGGAGCGGCGCCGGACGTGCTGCTGATGTCGGCGACGCCGATCCCCCGCTCGCTCGCGCTCACGCTCTATGGCGACCTCGATCTGAGCATGCTCGACGAGCGGCCGCCGGGACGTCAGCCGATCACGACGGGGCTGCGCCGCGAATCTGGACGCGCGCGGGTGATGCAGTTCGTCGACCGGCAGATCGAGCAGGGGCGGCAGGGGTACATCGTGTACCCGGTGATCGAGGAGTCGGAGAAGCTCGACCTCCGCGCGGCGACGACGAGCTTCGAGATCCTCTCAACGGGGCCGTTCGCGAATCGTCGTCTCGCGCTGCTCCACGGCCGCATCCCGAACGACGAGCGCGACGACATCATGCGGCGCTTCCGCGACGGCGAGATCGATCTGCTCGTCGCGACGACGGTCATCGAGGTCGGCATCGACGTGCCGAATGCGACGGTGATGGTGATCGAGCATCCGGAGCGCTTCGGGCTGTCGCAGCTGCATCAGCTCCGC
>CBHWBX010000508.1:0-3140 GCA_966111935.1 uncultured Gemmatimonadaceae bacterium | reverse complement strand
AGAGGAGCAAGACTGTCAGGACGGTCGCGGTCAGGATCGGCGCGAACTTGAAGCGCCGGGCGGCGTCGGGGGCCGCGGAGTCGGTCACGCCTTGGGCTTCTCCTGCGCGAGCTCCTCGAACTCGGCGAGCAGCTCCTCCTCGGTCGGATGCTTCTGCGGCGCGCCGTTGGCGGGGTTGCTCGCGGCGGGTGCGGACCGCGCGCCGGAACCGAGCGCGCGCGACGACGGGTCAGCGGGCGCGGACGCGGTGCCGGCACCGAGCTGGCGGCTGGCGGCCGGCGCGGCGGCGGGGAGCATCCCCATCTTCTGCTTCAGCGCGAGCAGCTTGTCGTCGGCGTTGAGGCCCACGGACGCGCGCTCGAGCTGCTTGAAGTCCTGCGTCAGCCGATCGCCGGTGAACTCCTCCTCGATCTGCTGCGCGGCCTGGAGCTGGCGCTCGTTCTGCTCGATCTTCTCCTCCATCCGCGCGAACGCCTCGAACGCGCTCTTCTCGTCGAGCGACGACATCGTCTGCGCGATGCGCTTCTGCGCCTCGGCGCGGCGCTGGCGCGCGAGCAGGAGGTTCTTCTTGCGCTTCGCCTCCTCGATCTTGTCGTTCAGATCGCGCAGGGAGTTCTTGAGCTTTTCCGTCTCGAGGCGGTGCAGCTCCCAGGTCTGCGCGAGCTGCTGCCCGTGCGACATGTGCTCGCCCTGACGGATGAGCGCCTGCTTGGCGAGGTCCTCGCGATTTTCCTTGAGCGCGAGCACCGCCTTGTTCTCCCAGTCGGCCGCCTGCTTGAACTCGGCGTCCGCCTGATCCTTGAGACGCTTCTCGTCGGCGATCGCCGTCGCGACCTGCTGCTTGGCCTTGGCGAGCTGGCCGCGCATGTCGACGAGGATCTGATTCAACATCTTCTCGGGGTCTTCGGCCCGCGAGATGAGGTCGTTGATGTTCGAGCGCAGCAGCGTCGAGAATCTATCGAAAATGCCCATGATCTAGTGTGCCTCGCGGTACGAGCCGAGCTCGCGGAGATGCGACGCCAGCGCGACAGTGATGCTCTCGTACGCGGCGAGGAACTCCTCGTAATCGAGATGCGACAGCTCGAGCGCTTCCGTCATGACGATCGAATCGGACTCGATGCCGTAGGAACCGTGCACGAGGTCCGTGGCGTTGAGCTCGAGCAGTCGCCGGCTCAGCGTGGCGAGCGAAGTCTTGTCGGTGGGAAGGGCCATCACCTTCACGCGCAGCACGACGACCGGCGGCGAGAAGTGGACGACCACACTGAAGTCGAGCTCACCGCTCGGCTTCACGAGATACAGACCGGGCTCCGGCTCGGAGTACGTGACGCCCTGGTCGGCGGCGAGCCGATCGAGAAACCGCTCGATGTCTTCCTTGTTGACCATCTCGAGTCCTGGCGTGGGTGCTGTAAGCCTTACGAAACAGCCGTCCAGACGTTTCAAGATGACACGACGGCCCGGCTAAGGTACTACCCTTTCTTGATTTGAACGAGCCGTTCGCGGGCGAGGCGGCGTCCGGTCGGCGTGGCGGCGAGCCCACCGCCGGCGGTCTCGCGATAGCGGACGTCCATGTCGCGGCCGATGTCGCCCATCGTATCGATGACTTCGTCGGCAGGGATCGCGAAGGTGATCCCGGCGAGCGCCATCTCGATCGCCGCACGGGCGATCGCGGCGCCGGTGGCGTTGCGGAAGACACAGGGCAGCTCGACGAGACCGCCAAGCGGGTCGCAAACGAGGCCGAGGGTGCCCTGCTGGGCAAGCGCGACGGCGTGCGCGACCTGCGACGGCGAGCCGCCGAGCATCTCGGTGCCCGCGCCGGCGGCCATCCCGGCCGCGGCACCGGTCTCCGCCTGGCATCCGCCTTCGGCTCCGGAGAGCGACGCGCGCTCGGCAACGACGGCGCCGATCAGGCCGGCGGTGGCGAGGGCATCGACGAGCTTCTCGTCGTCGAAGCCGCGTGCATCGGCGAGGCCGGTGAGCACCGCGGGGAGCACGCCGGCGCCTCCGGCGGTCGGCGCGGCGACGATGACGCCCATCGCGGCATTCACTTCCTGAACGGCGAGCGCGCGCGCGAGGATGTCGCGGAAGGGCGTGCCGGCGAGGGGGCCGGCGGGACCGCTAACGAGCTTCGCCGCGTCGCCGCCGACGAGGCCGGACGCGGACTTGAGGTTGCCGGTGAGTCCCTGCTTCACCGCGCCCTTCATGACACCGAGCGCGCGGCGAAGGACGTCGCGAATCTCGTCGACGGGGCGTCCCTGGTCGGCGGACTCGGTCTCGAGGGCGAGCTGGGCGATCGTGATGCCGCGGGACTCGGCGTCGCGGACGGCGGCCTGCAGTGAGCGATACATTAGTAAATTCTAATAGCGCGCGTTTACGCGGAGACCTTGTCCAAGCGGAACGCCCATCGCACCCACGGGAGCGCGCGGATGTGATCGCGCGTCGTCTCGTCCGGATAGTCGTCGAGCTCGATCACCATGAAAGCATCGCCGCCCTTTCGCTGACGGGTCAGCCGGAGGGTGGCGATGTTCAGGCCATCGTCGGCGAGGACCTGCGCAATGTTGGCGATCGATCCGCGGATGTCCTCGGCGACGAGCACGATCGTGTGATAGTTGCCGGAGACCTCGACGGGGAATCCGTCGATCTGCGTGACGAGAACGCGTCCCGCGCCGAGCGACGAGCCCATCATCACCGCCGAACGGTCGCCGCGCTCGAGCGAGATGCGCACGGTGTTCGGGTGCGCTTCCTCGTCGAGGGTGGTCTTCTCGAACTTGTAGTCGAGCCCTTCGCGTTCGGCGATCTCGAGAGCTTCGCGAATGCGATCGTCGTCGGGACGGAAGCCCATCAGTCCGGCGACGATCGCCTTGTCGGTACCGTGGCCTTCGCCGGTGCGGGCGAACGACCCATGCAGCTCGATCTTCGCGCGTTCCGGCGTTCCCCCCACGAGCCCGCGGGCGAGAAGGCCGAGGCGACAGGCGCCGGCCGTGTGCGACGAGCTCGGCCCGACCATCACGGGGCCGATGATGTCGAGGAGTGAGACCATAATTTGGAATCTAGCGAGCTTCTATTCAGACGAGGCAAAAGCAAGTGCAACCGCCCACCGCAGAGGCGCAGAGACGCGGAGGGCCGCAGAGAGCTGCAAACGA
>CBHWBX010000507.1:0-3146 GCA_966111935.1 uncultured Gemmatimonadaceae bacterium | reverse complement strand
TCCTTTCCGTCAGATCGGGACACCCAACCAATCGACTGGTACTGAAATGGTGCAATCCGCCGTCGTCGACGAAGTCTTCTATGCCCTGTCCAACGCGACTCGGCGGAAAGTCCTCGAGCACCTGTCGGTCGGGCCGGCCACCGTCAGCGAGCTCGCCGCACCGTTCGACATGAAGCTCCCCTCGTTCGTGCAGCACCTCTCGGTGCTCGAACAGAGCCGTCTCGTGAAGTCGAAGAAGCGAGGGCGCGTCCGCACGTACGAGATCGCACCCGAACGGTTCGGCGTCGTCGAAGACTGGCTGACGGCGCGCCGTCAGCTGTGGGAAGCGCGGCTCGACAGGTTCGACGAATACGTCAAACAACTCAAGGAGAAGGAATCGCAAGCATGAGCACGCAACCCACGATCGACCCGAAGCTCGATTTCACGATCGAGCGCTTCATCGACGCGCCGACGCGTCTCGTCTGGGAGGCATTGACGAGGCCGGAGCACATCAAGGAGTGGTACATGCCCAGGGCCTGGGGGCGTGTGGCGCGCACCGAGCTCGACGCGCGTCCGGGCGGCATCTTCAGCATCGACATCGCCGTCGGAGACGGTCGCGAAGTGCCGAACCTCGGCTGCGTTCTCGAGGTCGTGCCGATGCAGCGGCTCGTCTGGACCTCGATGCTGTTCCCCGGCTATCGCCCGGCCGTCTTCGACGACATTCCGATCACCGCGATCATGACGATGGAAAGCGTCGGCTCGGGCACGCGCTACGTCTTCACGGCGCTCCATCGCGACGCCGCGGACTACCAGAAGAACCGTGAGTCAGGCTGGCAGGAGGGAACCGAGATCGCGCTCGAGCAGTTCGTCGCGCACGTGATGTCGATGAAATAGTGCGGAGCCGTCACGGCACCGCGATATAGATCGTGTGCATCGGGCCCGTGGTGTCGTGCGCTCGCACGCGCAGCGTCTCCACCGCGAGCCCGGCACGCCGCAGCTCCCGCACAAAGCCCGGGTCGTCGCCCGCCGACCAGTAGGCGATGCGCCCACCAGGGCGGAGCGCTGCGATCGTGCTCGCGACGCCCTTCGCTGCGTAGAGCCGTGCGCTCTCCGACAACAGCATGCCGTCCGGCCCGTTGTCGGTGTCGAGCATGATGGCGTCGAACGCCGCCGGATGTCCGCGCAGCACGTCGACCACGTCGGCTTGGAGGATCCGCACGCGCGGATCGCGCATCGCTTCAGCCGATAGGTCGTACGCGGGGTCGGCGTTCCACTCGATCACTTCGGGCACGAGCTCCGCGACGAACACCTCGGCGTCCGCCCCGAGTGTTTGCAGCGCGGCGCGCAGCGTGAAGCCGAGGCCGAGCCCACCGATCAACACGCGCGCGCCGCGCACATCGCGGAACGGCGCACAGGCCACTTCGGCGAGCCGGTCCTCGGACAGGTGACGGCGCGTCGACATCAGCTCGACGCCGTCGGCGCGAATCAGATACGCGCCGTCATGGCGATAGAGGACGAGCTCGGAGCCGTCCGGCGTCCGCGCCGAGGCGAGTCGCTCGACGCGCTTCATTGCGGGTTGGCACTACGGGAATGTTCGACGCGACGACGGGTCATGACCAAGTATAGTCGACGCGCGCGACCAACTAGCGCTTCCGTTCCTCGTAGAGCCCGAACTCATTGCCGACCGGGTCCATGAAGGAGGCAAACGCGCCCATGTTCGGACCGATCTCCGTTCGCGGCGTCAGCACCTTGCCGCCCGCGGATTGGATCTGCGTCAACGACTCGGCGATGTCGTCGACCATGATGTACACGCGCGTACGCTCGTCGGGCGTGCGGTCCTCTTCCTTGACCCACGTCCCGCTCACGCCGCCGGGGTCGTCGAACGCGAGGTTGCCGTCGCCGCGCTGGCGAACCTTCCACCCGAAAATCGCCGAGTAGAACCCGGCGGCATCGTCGGCCTTGTTCGCCGGGATCTCGAGGTAACAGATCTTACCATGGGGCATGATCGATTCTCCGATTTAGCACTCGACCAAACCTGCATCGATACCGAGAAGTGCGCGAGCCGCAGGGCCGAGGCGCATGAACACTTCCGGCCGCATCCGAGCGCGGAAGTCGGTCGCGGGCCGACCTGTGAACGGGATGAATGTGGCCTGGAGCGAGCGGCGCGTCGATGCGGATGAATTGCCGGTGTGGCCATGCCAGGTCGAGGCGTTGAACAGAATGACCGAACCGGCCGGACCGCAGGCGAGCACTTCATCGGCGTGACGGTCCCTTGCATCCGCGAGCACGGTTGCAGGCGCATCGTGTTTGCGGTGCGAGCCGGGTATGAATCGCGTGGCGCCATTGTCGGCGCGGAACCCATCGACCATGAGGATGAGGCCGAGCATCGGCCAGGCGTCCGACGTGCGGGTTACGTCGACGTGCAGCTCCTGAGGCGCGGCGTTCGGATGCAGCGTGCGCGCGTGGAAGGCGCTCAGCCGAACGTGAGAGCCAACGACGCGCCGAGCAGCATCGAGTGCGGCCGGCCATGTGTAAATACGATCGAAGATCGGATCGCGGTTGACGAAATCGTTGACGCGCGTCGACGTCGAGCCGCGGCGAACGTCATCGGTCGCGGCTGTGCCGACCGCGGTGTCATATGCTGACTGCAGCCGGCCGATCTCGCTCGCTGCGAACGGACCTGGTAGCACGACGAATCCATCCCGGTCGAGAACGGCAGCGGCGTTCGGCAGAAGTGCGTCGGATACGGTCGGCACGGTTTATCAGCTCCGTTCGTCAGGCCACGGGAGGAACGGTTGCCGCTTCGGCCGGCCATGTACCCATGAGCATAGGCTGAAACGGAAAGACTTCGGCGGTGAACACACCACCCGCGACCGCGGGATCTTGCTGCGCAATAACTCGTGCAGCATCGAGTGACGCGGCACGGACCACGGCGAACGCAAAAGTGGTCGGATCACGCTGAAGTGTGCGCCCCGCAAAAACCAGTATTTCTTCCGTCAGGAGTTGCTGCGAGTATGCCCAGTGATTCGCAGCCAGCATCTGCTCCTCCGGCGTGGCCCCATCGGTGAGCATGGCGAGTCGAACCGGCCGGAGAGTGTAGAGAAACAGGCCGGAAGGAACCTGTCGCGGATCAGCGATGTGCATGCGTTGGCAAGAAAGGTGGATTG
>CBHWBX010000506.1:0-3147 GCA_966111935.1 uncultured Gemmatimonadaceae bacterium | reverse complement strand
CGTTCCAGTTCGCGCCAGCCGAGAGCACGAAGTTCTTCGAGCCGTTCGGCTGGACGGAGATCTAGTTCCGCCAGTCGATGGAAGAAGCGCATCGTCTCAAGCGCGAGATGCGCATGATGTGGTTCTGGCGATTCCTTGGACGTTTCAGCTCGCCGAGTCGCAAAGAGGAGTACAAGCGCTTTTCCGGCTACGCGCTTCTCGAACGTACCTGACCTTCTCCGCAGGAGTATTCGTTGCACAAGCTGACGCTTTCGATCGCCGCGCTGCTCGCGGCGACGCCGCTGTTCGCCCAGGAAACGCCGACCGAGCGCGACGCCGCACGCGGTGTCGTCCGCAAGATGGATTCGCTCGAGAAGTCGCTCGATCTTCCCGCGCTCGTCGCGAAGCTCACGGCGCCGAACGCGGCGCGCGATCAGGTCGCGGCGCGCGCCAAGCAGCTCATGGACAGCGAGCTGCTCGCACTCGGCGATGACATCACCCGGCATCCGGAGATCGGCTTCGAGGAGAAGCGGTCGGTGCAGCTGCTCACCGACTACCTGAAGAAGCACGACTTCGAGGTGCAGATGGGAACGCCGGGTCTGCCGACGGCGTTCGTCGCGCGGTACACCAAGGGCACGCCCGGCCCGAAGCTCGGCGTGATCGTGGAGTACGACGCGCTGCGCGGCACCAAGGGCGCATTCCATGGCGACCAGCACAGCACCCAGGGACCGATCGGGCTCGCCGCCGCGGTCGCGATGTCCGAGTATCTGACGAAGACGAAGACGCCGGGCACGGTCGTCGTGTTCGGGACGCCCGGTGAAGAGATGATGCCGCCGAACGCGAAGACGGTGATGCATCAGTCGCACGTCTTCGACGGCATGGACATCCTCGTCCGCAGCCATTCGTCGATGGTGACGTCGCGCCCGGCCGCGGGCTTCGGCACGTGTTGCATGAACATCGACGGCGTGAAGTACACCTTCCTCGGCGCGCCCGCGCACCAGATGACGGCGTGGAACGGCCGCAACGCGCTCACCGCTGTCATTCATCTCTTCAACAACATCGACGCGATCCGCAGCAACATCCGTCCGGAAGCGCGCATCCAGGGCGTGATCACCGAAGGCGGCGCCGCGCCGAACGTCGTCCCCGATCGCGCGCAGGCGGACTTCTACATCCGCTACCCGGACGAGGTCTATCTCGGCCAGATCACCCAGATGGTCGACAATGCCGCGAAGGCCGCGGCGCTCGCGACCGGCACGACGGTGCGGATCGATCATTACGGCCAGAACCGCGATGGCGTCGGCCTTGGCTCGCTGAACGAAGTCGGGTTCGCGTACCTGAAGAAGTACGGTGGCCAGGCAGTCGAAGCCGCGCCGGGGAAGCCGCAGGGCTATGAAGAGACGGGCAGCGTGTCGAGCGCGATCCCGGGCATGGGCTTCTCGGCGAAGACGTCGAACGCGCCGAACCATACGTACGAGATGGAAGCCGACGCGCTGACGCAGGTCGGACACGCCGGCTTCACGACGGACGCCCAGGCGATGACCGCGCTCCTCTTCGACTTCGCCACGCATCCGGAGTACCGAGCCATTGTGAAGCGCGAGTTCGACACGATGGCCGCGCTTCACAATGAGTACGTCTCGGATCTCACGAAGGTCTACGTCCTGCCGAAGGTCGTGACCCCGTAAGCGTCAGCTACTTCTTCGCCGCCGTCCCCGGGATCGAGCTCGGAAGCTTCGCTTCCTCCGCGGACGGCGAGCGATCATCCGACAGCATTCCCTTCGACACCAGCTGTGCCGCGAGCACCGTCTGGATGACGTTGGTGATGTTATTCGTCGCCGTCTCCGGCGCGCCCTTCTCGCCATTCGCGATCGTCACCAGCTTCGCCTCCGCCAGCGCAGCCGCAATGTCCGGCGCGATCTGCGGCAGCATCTCAATCTGGCGATAGCGGAAGTACGATTCGCCGCCCGACTGGATCGCGCGATTCACCTTGTCGATCGACTCGGCGGTCGCTTCGGCGATCTTGCGAATGCGGATCGCTTCGGCGTCGGCCGCGGCTTCGGCTTCGAGACGGACACGCGCCGCGTCGGCGCGCGCCTGCGCGATCTGCGTCGCGTCGAGCTCGGCGGTGCGCTGGACACCCGCCGCTTCCTGGCGCTTCGCCTCCGCCTGCGCGATCAGCGCCGCGTTCGACGCACGCGTCTGCTCGAGCTCACGCTGCTTGTCCGAGATCACGCGTTCGGCCTCGAGCTGCGCTTCCTTGGCGCGACGTGACTGCATCGCCGAAACGATGTCGGCGTTCGCCTGCGCTTCGGCGGCCGATTGGCGACGACGCGCCTCTGCGACTTCCGACTGGACGACCTTGATGTTCAGCGAGTTGAAGACGAGGCCGAGGTCCGTGAGCTCGCGCGAGCAGGCCTTGCGGATGATCACGGCGAGCGGATCGTCCTCGTCCTCGACGGCGTGATTGCTCTGCTCCGTCTCCATCAGCGTCGTCGTCTGCGTGCGCGGCACGACCGCGAGCCCGGCCTCCCCCGCGGGCAGCGCGCGCACGGGCGGCGCCGCCTTCGCCGAGAAGAGCTGGTCGTGGGTGAGCAGGTTCATGGCACGACGGCCCGAGCTCGAGAGGAGATCGGTAAGCGTGTTGAGCTGATCGGCGTCGCTCTTGGAGAAAAAGCGATTCGCGGCCGTCTTGATCATCATGTCGCTGTCGCCGACCGACACGATCGCGCTCGCGAGCACCCGCACCTTGATCGGACGCGGCGTGCCGCTGTCGTCGACGTCGGCCGTCTGGTCGGTGATGTCGAGGTCGATGTTGATGACCTTGCTCGAGATCGTCGTGCCGACGGTGAGGAGCGGAATCTCCTTCGATTTGCCCGGGCCGCGGTAGATCACCGTGCCGCCGGCGAGCCAGCTCACGAGACGGATCGTGCCCGCTTCGACGTCGCGCAGGAAGGCGCGCGCGATGAGCGGCAGGACGACAAGAACGAAGAATACGATGGCGAGGATGCTGAGCAACGAGCCCGGGATGCTGCCTTGCATATGTACACTCCGATGGAGTATGAGTACTTCGTAATTACAACAGTGTTACGGTACAGCAATTCTTCGCCGGATTGACGTCCTCGATCCGCACGCGCTGGCTGTCGCCGGCCTTGGCACCCATGATGTCCGACC
>CBHWBX010000505.1:0-3158 GCA_966111935.1 uncultured Gemmatimonadaceae bacterium | reverse complement strand
CCTCGCTCCCGAACGCGTAGATCGGGTACATGACGAGCGCGCCCTGCACGCTTTCCCTTCCCCCCGCTTCCGACGTGATCTCGGCGATGTGCCGGAGCATCGTGCGGTCGGCCGATCGCTGCGCGGTGAAGTCGAGCGTCGTGTAGACGTTGACATCGCCTTCCTTGAGAATGTCGGGCGCGACCGAATCGACGAGCGTGCGCACCGCGTCGAGCGCGCTCGCCTCGCTCGTGATCGACGGACGCCACTCGTTCTCCGCGATGCGCAGCGGCACCTGCTGCGACTGCCCCGCCTGCGCCTGCGAGATGAATCCCTGGTCGGCCATCAGGCCGAGCACGAGGTTCCGCCGCTGCACCGCGCGCGCCGGATTTCGGCGCGGCGTGTAGGTGCTCGGCGCCTTCGGCAGCGCGGCGAGGAGCGCGCCCTCGGACAGCGTGAGCTTGTCGACGTTCTTGCCGAAGAGGTCCAGGCTGGCCGCCTGAATCCCGTTCACGCCGTTGCCGAGGTAGATGACGTTGAGGTAGTGCTCGAGAATCTGGTCCTTCGTCAGCTGGCGCTCGAGCAGCCGCGAGAGCCGCAGCTCGACGAGCTTGCGGCGCAGCGAGCGGCCGTGGTAGCGGTCGAGCAGGAAGCTGTTGTGCGCCACCTGCATCGTGATCGTCGAGAAGCCCTGACGAATGCCGCCGGCGCTGAAGTTCCGCGCGACCGCGCGAAGCACGCCGCGCCAGTCGAGTCCATTATGTTCATAGAAGCGCCGGTCCTCGGTCGCGATGAAGGCATCGCGCACGTGCTTGGGAACCGCGCTGATCGGGACGTTCACCCGCCGCACATTCTCGAGATGGCCGAGTAGACGACCACTGCGGTCGTAGACGTTCCCGCCTTCGCTCGGATGGAAGGCGCGAATCTCGGCCGGGCTCGGACAGCCGTAGAAGCCGCAGGTCCCCAGCCAGGCATCGAAGGTGATGATGCTCACACACGCCAGAGCGAGCAGGCTGAGCCATGGCCAGTGCCGACGCAGCCAACGCCGCGGCGGATCGTTGGGATTCGGCCGCAGTCGCGCCTTCAGTCGATCGAGTCTTCCGCTAAGAGGTGTGACGGTCACGCGGGTCCAGTGGTGAACGCTTCGAGTTGGTACGCTACTCGCTTCTTCGCAGGATGGAGGCCTCAGCAGTTTAGATGCCGCCTCGAACACTCACAGTCCTACTCCACTGCAATCCATGACGTTCCGCGTTCTTTTGTCCGTGACCCTCGTCGCAATGGCGGCCTGTTCCTCGTCGTCGACGAAGACGGGCGGTGCCGATTCTTCGTCCTCAGCGGCGCGCGCGACCACCGATTCGTCCGGTGGCAACGTCGCGTCGGCATCCGGCGGTGAAACGACCGCCAATGCGGGCCCGCAGAACCACATGGGCAAGATTCCCGTGCTCGAGTACCACGTGATCGGCGGCGACAAGAACGCGTTGTACACGCGCACTGTCGCCAGCTTCAAGGCCGATCTCGAGGACGTGTACAAGCGCGGCTATCGCCCGATCACGATCGCGCAGATGCTCGACAAGAACTTCGCCGACGTGCCGGACGGGATGTCGCCCGTGGTGTTCGTGTTCGACGACGCGTCGCCGTCCCAGTTCTCGTACATCCAGGGCCCGAACGGCCAGCTGACGATCGATCCGAACAGCGCCGTGGGCATCTGGGTCGACTTCGCGAAGACCCATCCGGGTTGGAAAAACCGCGCGACGTTCTGCATGCTCAACGGCGCCGGTGCGGGCCACAATTTCTTCGGCGACAACCCGAAGTTCGGCGGCCAGCAGAAGGCGTGGCGCTTCCAGAAGGTGAAGTGGCTCGCCGATCAGGGCTTCGAGCTGTGCGATCACACGCTCTGGCACATGAAGCTCAGTCAGTATCCCGACGCCGCCGTGCAGGAGCAGATCGCACGCAACGCGATGGGCATCGACTCGGCGGTCGCCGGCTACAAGATCCGCACGATGGCGCTGCCGTACGGCCTCTGGCCGAAGAACCGCCAGCTCGCCTGGCAGGGCACGTGGACCGACCCGAAGACCGGCCAGGCGCACCCGTACAAGTTCGACGCGGTGCTCGAGGTGAGCGGCGGCCCGGCGACGAGCCCGTACGATCCGAAGTTCAACCCGCACTCGATCAACCGCATCGAGGCGATCGGCAACGACATTCAGAAGACGCTCGACGCGCTCGACAAGAACAAGACGCGCTTCGTGAAGTAAGCGCGAGCAACGAACGAACGCATGCTGACACGTCCCATCCCGTCGTCGGGGGAACCGCTCCCGGTGATCGGGCTCGGGACGTGGCAGACGTTCGATCGCCCGCCCGACGACTCGCTCGTCGAGACGCTGCGCGCGTTGCGCGCCGAGGGCGGAACGGTCGTCGACTCGAGCCCGATGTACGGCCGCGCCGAGCAGACGATCGGCGAGACCGCCGACCGCGCGAAGCTCGATCGCGAGCTGTTCATCGCCACCAAGGTGTGGACGCGCGGCGAGCGCGAAGGCGTGCGGCAGATGAACGACTCGTTTCGCCTGCTCCGCCGCGACGTGATCGACCTGATCCAGGTTCACAACCTGCTCGACTGGCGCGTCCATCTGGCGACGCTGCGCCGCTTGAAGGACGAGGGCCGCGTGCGCTATATCGGCGTCACGCACTACGCGGCATCGGTGCACGCCGAGCTCGAGGCCGCGATCCGCGCCGAGCCGCTCGACTTCGTGCAGGTGAACTACTCGCCGATCGAACGCAACGCCGAGCGCTCGCTCTTTCGGGCCGCCGCCGACCGCGGTGTGGCGGTAATCGTCAACCGACCGTTCGCCGAAGGCGCGGCCCTGCGCAGGATGCTCGACGCTCCCCTGCCGCAGACGGTCTCGGCGTGGGCATCGAGCTGGCCGGAGGCATTTCTGAAATTCATCATCGCGCGTCCCGAAGTGACGTGCGTGATCCCCGCGACCTCGAACCCCGCGCACATGGCCGCCAATGCCAAAGCCGGCGATGGCGATCTGCCGACCGAAGACCAGCGTCGCGCGCTGCTCGAAGCCATCAAATGAATCGGCCGGTGAGAAGATCTCACCGGCCGCTTTCAGATCTCAGATCCCGAATAGCGGATCTCAATACCACCACAGCGCGAACGGCTGATACGCCGTCTGGGA
>CBHWBX010000504.1:0-3163 GCA_966111935.1 uncultured Gemmatimonadaceae bacterium | reverse complement strand
AGGCTGTGGTGCTGGTTCGGGTAGACGACCATCTGCGTCGGGATGCCAAGGCTGCGAAGCGCCTGGTACATCTGCTCGCCGCCGATCACGGGGACGTTGAAGTCCTTGTCGCCGCCCATGAACAGCGTCGGCGTGCTGATGCGATCGGCGTGGAAGAACGGATACGAGAGCTTGATCCACAGGTCCTGCGACTTCCACGGCGCGCCGAGCTCGTGCTCGTACTGGTAGATGTACTGGTCCGAGCCGAACATCGAGAGCTGCAGCGCGCTCCCGGCGCCGGAGATCGCGGCCTTGAAGCGCGGCGTCGTGGCGATCGTGTAGTCGGTGAGGATGCCGCCGTAGCTCCAGCCGCCGATGCCGAGACGATCGGGATCGGCGATGCCCATCGCGATCACGCCGTCGACGCCGGCGAGGAGATCGGTGACTTCCTTGTTCCCCCAGTCCGCGTAGATCGCCTTCTGGTAGTCTTCGCCGCGGCCATTGCTGCCGCGATAGTTCACGTTGAGCACCGCGTAGCCGCTCGCCGCGAACAGCTCGCGCTCGAGGCTGAACGAGTGCGCGTCCTGGCCGTTCGGGCCGCCGTGGATGCGCAGCAGGAGCGGATACTTCTTCCCCGCCTCGTAGCCGACGGGCTTCACGAGCAGACCGTGGGGCTCGTTGCCGTCCTTCGTCTTGAAGCTCACGTCCTCGGTCGACGCGAGCTGCACCTCGGCGAGCCAGGCGTCGTTCTGGTGCGAGAGCTGGCGCAGCGCGCCGTTCGCGTCGAGCGCGAACGCTTCGTTCGGCAGGTTCGCCATGCCGTTGAGCACCGCGATCCGGCCATCGTTCGTCATCGAGTAGCCGCCGATGACGCGCGGCCCGCTCGTGAGCTTCTGCGCCGTGCCGCCGGCGACCGCGACCTTGCCGACCCACCGCGTGCGATCGTCGGTGACGAGGAAGTAGACCGACTTGCCGTCGGCGCTGAACTGCGGCTCGGCCATCGGACGATCGAGCGTCGTGAGGTAGCGCGGCGTGCCGCCGGCCACCGGGACGATCATCAGCCGTTCCTGATTGTACGCGCTCAGATTGGGCGCACCGCCGCGTGCGAAGACGAGCGACGATCCGTCGGGGCTGAAGGCACAGGGACACCCGTCCGGTCCCTCGAACGTCGTGACGCGACGCGGCGTCGCGCCCGCGCGGGCGTCGACGATGAACACGTCGGTGTTGTTCGAGCGATCGGGATCGCCCTCGACGCGCTTGCTCTCGAACGCGATCAGCTTACCGTCCGCCGACCAGTCCGGGCCGCTCTCGTCGTAGGTGCCCGTCGTGAGCGGCTCCGACCTCCGTGTCGCGACGTCGTACAGATAGAGGTGGGTGCGCGCCGAGTCGCCGAGGTACCCGCCGGCGTCGCTCTTGAAGCGCAGCTTGTCCATGACGATCGGCTTCGGCCGCTTGTTCGTCGTGTCGGCATCGGGAGTCGGATCGCTCATCGCGAGGACGATCCGCTTGCCGTCGGGCGACCATTCGTATTCTCGAATGCCGGTTTTCAGATCGGTGACCCGATGGGCCTCGCCGCCCTGACGGTCGAGCAGCCAGAGCTGCGACCCCTTGCCGCCCTGCCGCGACGACAGGAACCCGAGGTACCGGCCGTCCGGGCTCCACTTGGGCGACGATTCGCCGTCGGGCGTCGACGTCACCTGGATCGTCTGGCTCCCGTCCCAGGTCGTCATCCAGACGTCGGTGTCGGTGCGATCCTTCGCCGAGTCGGTGGTCGTGACCGTGTAGGCCACCCACTTCCCGTCCGGCGAGATCTCGACGCCGCCGACGCTCTTCACGCGATAGAGATCGCCCGCGCGCACCGGACGGCGGGCCTGCGCGCCCGCGACGCTCACCGTGAGCGTCGCGAGGGTGATGCACGCGATCGAACGCATTGCTGCTCCGTGGTTCATTTGCCGAGGGCCGTCTTTACGCGATTGAGAACGAGCGCTTCGAAGCGCCCCGAGCTGCCGCAGGGGATGCGGTCGGAGCTGCCGCCGCTGACGTCCTGTCCCGACGCGGTGAACGTCGTCTGGAGCGTCGTGCCGCCCTTGCCGTCCGGGATCACGTCGGTGAGCAGCGACATGAAGATCCGATAGCTCGCCGCGTTCGGTCCGGTCAGCCCGGCGCCGCAATCGACGAAGTCGGTCATCCGCTGACCGCCCATCTGGCGCGACTTGTAGAACTTCGGATTGCCGAGCTGGTGAGCCGGCGGATTCTCGAGCGTCACCGGAATCTCGAGGTCGGCGTACACTTTCTTTACCGCGAGCCAGACGGTCGCCGGAGGCGCTTCGATCTCCATCTTCGTTGCGCGGGCCGGCTCCGTCATCATCGTGCCGGTCTCGGGGCTCGTGAAGATCGCCTGCTGGCGGGGAGCGCTGTTCGAGCCTTGGGTCGTCGCGCCGCCGGTGGCGCATCCGGCGAGCAGCACCAGGAGTAACGCTCTACGCATATGCATCCTTGAATAGGGAGTGGGAGGCTGTCCACATACTGACACGGGAACCGGCGCCGCGCCACTAGGGCGTGACATATCCGGACAGCACGAGATCCGGATAGCCGCGAATCTCGCCGGCATCGTAGCGCCGCAGCAGCGACGCGATCGGCTCGACCATCGACACGCTGACGTTCCCCGGCCCGGCGACGTACAGTGGATGCGACCCGTACCGCCGGAAGTAGCTCCGAATGATCACGCTCGACGCGTCGCGCGGCAGCGCGCGCACGTTCTTCATATACGCACCGAAGCCCTGATCTCGTTCGATCAGATACTGCTCGACGTTCGACAGGTAGAACGCCGACACCGCGAGATGCTGCTCTCTCGCGTACTGCGCGATCGACGCCATCGCCCGATCGCCGGCGACGTTCGCGATCACCGGAATGATCCGGTCGCGGCGCTGCATGTCCCGCACGTACTGGAATGCGCTCTCGTCGGCGAGATACGAGACCTGATGCCCCTCGCGGTCGGTCGCCGTGATCAGCTCACCGAACGACGGATAGCCCGCGCGGTTGTTGCGCCCGATGCTCGAGTAGCGCGTGTCGAGCCCGGATTGCACGAACTCGGCGCGATACCGGTCGATCATTCGCCGATCGCGGTCGGCGAGCGCGACACCGAACGCCGCGATCCGTGCGTCGCTCCCCCGCCGCGCCACGG
>CBHWBX010000503.1:0-3173 GCA_966111935.1 uncultured Gemmatimonadaceae bacterium | reverse complement strand
TTCCGGAACGGGATGCGTGCGCCGGCGACGGCGAGCAGTCTGCCGCTGCTCGTGCTCATCGGGTCGCTGCTCCTCGTCGGTGGTCTGTTCGTGATGCGTCGGCCGGAGCCGCGTGCGGCCCGCGTTCGAGCGCGTCCGCGTGCGTAGGCTGATCGGGCTTTCGCTCTGTGTCGCCGGTGCGCTGACGCTCTCGTTCGCCGGCGGCAAGTACGCGATCGGCGCCGTGCGCGCGGATGCGGCGCGCTCGGCGTGGAACCGTGAGCAGGCCCACGCGCGGGTCGCGAACGCCTGGGCCGCCGCGCGCGGCGAGGGGCGCGTCGGAACGTCGGTCCTCGGCGCACCGGTCGCGCGCGTCATCGCGCCGTCGATCGGCCTCGACGTGATCGTGCTCGAGGGGGTCGACGAGGACGAGCTCAATGCGTCGGCCGGACATCTCCCCGGCAGCGCGCTGCCGGGCGAGCCTGGCAACGCGATCATCTCGGCGCACCGCGATCGGCATTTCAACCATCTCGACCGGCTCGACGTCGGCGACACGCTCACGACCGACGCGAACATGCGTCAGACGCGATGGGTCGTCGTCTCGAAGCGCGTGATCGCGCGGAATGCACCGGCGCTCTTCCACACGCCGGACGCAACGCTGACGCTCACGACCTGCTGGCCGATGACCTATATCGGCCCCGCCCCGCAGCGTCTGATCATCACGGCAAAGCCGCTGCGCGGCTGACGCAGCGTCCTGTCATCCCGAGCGAACGCGAGGGATCTACTTTCTGCTTTGAGAGGGCTATCCTCCCTGCCAGGCCAGTAGATCCCTCGCTCCGCTCGGGATGACGTCTCCCGCTCCACGCTCCCCGATCCTCGATCCACAATGAGCTCTATCCGCCTCACCGCTCCCGTCCGCGCCGCGCTCGATGCTCGTCGTCCCGTCGTCGCGCTCGAGAGCTCGGTCCTTGCGCAGGGGCTTCCGATCCCGCAGAACCGGGAGGCCGCCGAGCGAATGGTCGGAGCGGTAGAGCGGGCGGGGGCGCTGCCGGCGATCACCGCGGTCGTCGCCGGGACGCCGACCGTGGGGCTCGAGCCGGACGAGCTCGAGCGATTCCTGCGTCGCGAAGGGGTCCGCAAAGTCTCGGCGCGCGACGTACCCGCGGCGATGGCGACCGGTGCCGACGGCGCGACGACCGTCGCCGCGACGCTGGCGCTCGCGAGTGCCGTTGGTGTCGAGGTATTCGCGACCGGCGGGATCGGTGGCGTGCACCGCGACGCGCCGTACGACGAGTCGGCCGACTTGATGGAGCTGTCGCGCACGCCGATGATCGTCGTGTGCGCGGGAGCGAAGTCGATTCTGGATTTGCCGGCGACGTGGGAGCGGCTCGAAACATTTGGCGTCCCAGTGGTGGGATTCGGCACCGACGAGCTGCCGGGCTTCTTCACGGCCGGCACCGGGATCCAGCTCGATACCCGCGTCGAGCATCCGCGCGAGATCGTCGCGATCTGGCGGGCGCACCGCGCGCTCGGGCGCAGACAATCGCTTCTCGTCGTACAGCCACCGCCGGCGGAGCATGCGCTGCGGCGCGCGGACGTCGACGCCGCGGTCGCGTCGGCTCAGGCCGATGCGCGGCGCGAGGGGATTACCGGCGCCCGGATGACCCCCTTTCTGCTCGCGGCCGTAACTCGTTTGACCGGCGGGACTTCACTCGATGCAAACCTGGCGCTGCTGGAGCGAAACGCTTCCCTGGCAGGCGATATTGCAACGTTGTGTTTCGCGAACGCAATGAAATGATGCGGCGCGCGATAATTCGATGGGAGGCAGGGTGCCTCGAGGATTTACCATTGAACTTACGTGCGTCGTAATTGTACTATAGACATACCCTCATGAGCTGGAGGCTTGCTGAAGATGGCCACCCCGTTCCTGAGTTCTGAGGAGTACGACGAGCGCGCGCATCAGCTGTACAACGAAGGCGCGTATGACGATGCGCTCATCGTCCTCCGTGAAGGACTCTCGCTCTACCCGAATTCGGTGGAGCTGCATGTAGGGGTCGGATACGCCCAGCTCGCGCGCGAAGAGTTTGCCTGGGCCCGCCGCTCGTTCGAGCAGGCGCTGGTCCTCGAGCCCGAGCACGAAGACGGACTGGCCGGCCTCGGTGAATCGCTCTTGAAGCTCGGCCAGGACGAAGCAGCGCTCCGTTGCTTCCGTCGTACGCTCGAGCTCGGTTATTCGGACGACGTCGATCTCATGCTCCAGGTCGGCCGTTCGCTGTTCCGTGAAGGCTCGCTGCGCGAGAAAGCGGAGTTTTTCGAACACGCCAAGGAATTTTTCGAGACGGCTGTGCAACAGGTGCCCGACTCGGCGGAAGCCGTGGCGTGCATCGGCTATTGCCAGCACCGTCTCGGTGACGACGACGCGGCGATTGGGTCGCTTCGCCGGTCGCTGCAGCTCGACAGCGACCACGCTGAAGCGCGGATCTATCTCGCGAACATCCTCTACGATCAGGCGGAATACGAGGCGGCGCTCTATCACTTCGAGCGCACCAACCCCGAAGACCACTGGGACGAGCTGGGGATCTGGCGGTTGATCGAGCTCAAGCGCTCGCTCTATCGCCTGGAAGAGAACGACCCTGAACTGAAACCCTGGGACGACCGGCTGACGGAGCTGGCCGGCGACCTGGACGACGTCGACACGATGTTGATGGAGTTGGATCCGCGCTCCGGCGCGGATACTGCACCGGCCGCTGAGGCTCGGGGCCAGCTCGAGCTCTTCGGCTCACTGCTCAGCTCGCTTGCTGATCAGAAAGTCGAGCCGGAGCACCATCACATCGTCGTTTCGGACGGGGCCCAGTACGACGGGTCCTGGGAGGAAATCGTGCGTCGTCTGCGTGACATGACCGGAAATCCGGCCCATTCTGTCGAGGAGTTCATGAGCGGTGTATCGCAGCATGGCTTCCGCCAGACGGGAATTCGGATTCCGACCCACGACGCGGAGAGCTTCATCCGCGGTAGCGCTGTCGCCGGGCTTCTCCGTATAGTCCGGTGACCGGGCCCGCGCAGCGCAGTGCGCGCGCCGCTCTCGATGCGGCGCGCCCCGCGGTTGCCCGCCTCGACACCATGCGCGGAGGCGAGGATCTCGCCGCCGACCTGATCGAAAAGTGGAGCGCGGTGGAAGCCGCGCGCCGCACGCG
>CBHWBX010000502.1:0-3192 GCA_966111935.1 uncultured Gemmatimonadaceae bacterium | reverse complement strand
CCAAGGATAGGACCGCGCACCCACACAAAGAAAGGGCGCGGCTCACGTGCCGCGCACTCTCGTTTTCTCAGTCCGCCGCGTCGCCGCTCGACGTCGCCACGGCCCGCGTTTCCGTCGCCAGAACGCCCGGCGGTACGACCACGCCGTCGAGATCGCGCTTTCGGCCGAACCGGCCGAAGGCCTTCGACAGCCTGTGGTTCACGCGATCCATGTACGTATAGACTACCGGCGTCACGTACAGCGTGATCAGCTGCGAGAAGGCGAGACCGCCGACGACGGCGACGCCAAGGGGACGGCGCGATTCGGCGCCGGCGCCCGTCGCGATGGCGATCGGCAGCGTGCCCATGAGGGCGGCCATCGTCGTCATCATGATCGGACGGAAGCGGATCAGACAGGCGTGCACGATCGCGTCCGCCGGCGCGCGCCCTTCCGTGCGCTCGGTCTCGAGCGCGAAGTCGATCATCATGATCGCGTTCTTCTTCACGAGACCCACGAGCAACACGATGCCGACGAACGCGAACACGCTCAGATCGATGTGGAAGATCAACAGCGTGAGCAGCGCGCCGAACGCGGCGAAGGGCAGGCCGGACAGAATCGTGATCGGATGGATGAAGCTCTCGTACAGAATGCCGAGCACGACGTAAATGACGAAGATCGCGACGCCGAGGAGCGCGAGCATGCCGGCCTGGGTCGACTGGAAGGCCTGCGCCGTTCCCGAGAAGCCGGTGCTGATCGACGCCGGGAGAATCCGGTCCGCCATCTTCTGCACTTCATCGGTCGCCTGGCCGAGCGCGACGCCGGGGCGAAGGTTGAACGAGAGCGTCACCGACGGGAGCTGGCCGGAGTGGTTTACGCTCATCGCGCCCGCCGTCTGCGTGATGTTCGCGACCGCGCTCAGCGGCACGAGCGTGCCGCTCTTGTTGCGGATGTAGAGCGCGCTCATCGCCGACAGATCCTGCTGGTACTGCGGCAGCAGCTCCATCACGACCCAGTACTGGTTGTTCGGCGTGTAGATCGTCGAGACCTGGCCCGAGCCGTACGCATTGTAGAGCGCCGTCTCGATCTGCTTCGCCGAGACGCCGAGCGACGCCGCGCGCTCGCGGTCGATGTCCACGGTCGCCTGCGGATTGCCGAGCTGGAGATCGCTCGTCACGTCCTGCAGCAGGGTCGACTTGCGCGCCTCGTCGACGAGACGGTTCGCGGCCGGATAGAGCGTCGCGATGTCCGACGCCTGCATCGTGAACTGGTAGAGGCTCTTCGACACGCGGCCGCCGATCTGGATCGCCGGCGGATTCTGCATGTAGACGACGATGCCCGGGACCTTCGCGAGCTTCGGACGCAGCTCCTTGATGATCTCGTCGACGCCCAGGCGCTGGTGCATCGGCTTGAGGCCGATGAACAGGCGGCCGTTGTTCAAGCCGGAGTTGCTGTTGCCTCCCGCACCGACCGACGACATGAAGCCCTGCACGTTCGTGTCGGCCTGAATGATCGCCGCGACTTCCTTCTGGTGCTTGACCATCTCCTCGAACGACGTGCCCTGCGCCGTCTCCGTCGTCGCGAAGGTCGAGCCGGAGTCCATCGGCGGGATGAAGCCCTTCGGAATGATGATGAACAGTCCGACCGTGCCGGCGAGGACGAGCCCGGAGAACACGAGCGTCGTCCGCTTGTGGTCCATCACCCAGAGGAGCGACCGCTCGTAGATCCGGAGCAACCAGTCGTACGCGGCTTCCGTCGCGTTGTACATCCGACCGTGCTTCTCGTCGTGGCCGTGCGGCGAGAGGAACCGGCTCGAGAGCATCGGCGTCAGCGTCAGCGAGACGAAACCCGACACGAGAATCGACACCGCGATGACGACCGCGAACTCGTGGAACAACCGGCCGACGATCCCGCCCAGGAACAGGATCGGGATAAAGACGGCCGTGAGCGAGATCGTCATCGAGAGAATGGTGAAGCCGACTTCGGCCGCGCCGTCCATGGCGGCCTTCATCGGCGGCTTCCCCATCTCCATGTGCCGGACGATGTTCTCGAGCATCACGATCGCGTCGTCGACGACGAAGCCGACGGCGAGCGTCAGCGCCATCAGCGACAGGTTGTCGAGGCTGTAACCGAGCAGCTCCATCACCGCGAACGTGCCGATCACCGAGATCGGCAGCGACAGGCTCGGGATGAGCGTCGCCGAGACGTTGCGGAGGAAGATGAAGATCACGGCGATGACGAGGAACAGCGTCAGCACGAGCGTGAACTTCACGTCGTCGACGGATTCCCGGATCGACTGGGACTTGTCGTACATCAACGTCATGTTGATGCTCGCCGGGATCTGCTTCTGGAGCTTCGTCATCTCCTCGCGCACGGCGTCGGCGACGGCGACGGTGTTCGTGCCAGGCTGGCGCTGAATGGCGAGGATCACGCCGCGCGTGCCGCTGTACCACGCCGCGGCACGGCTGTTCTGCACGTCATCGAGCACCTGGCCCAGATCACCGAGCTTCACCGGCGCGCCGTTGCGATACGCGACTGTGAGCTCGCGGAAGCCCGCCGCATCCTTGAACTGGCCGTTCGCCTGGACGGTGTACGTCTTGCTCGGCCCGTTGAGGATGCCCGTCGGGAGATTGACGTTCTGGTCGTTGATCGCCGTCGCGACTTCGTCGATGCCGATCTTTCGATTCTGAAGCGCCGTCGGATCGAGCTGCACGCGCACGGCGTACTTCGCGGCGCCGTAGACGTTCACCTGCGCCACGCCGGCGATCATCGAGATGCGCTGCGCCATGAACTGCTCGGCGTACTCGTCGAGCTCCGAGATCGGCATCAGGCTCGACGTGAAGCCGTAATAGATGATCGGCTGGTCGGCGGGATTGGTCTTCTGGTAGGACGGCGGGATGATCCCCGGCGGCAGGTTGCGCAACGTGCGCGCGATCATCGACTGCACGTCCTGCGCGGCCGCGTCGATGTTGCGGTCGAGCGAGAACTGGATCGTGATCGCCGTCGAGCCGAGCGTCGACGACGACGTCATGTTGTCGATGCCGGCGATCGTCGAGAACTGTTTTTCGAGCGGGGTCGCGACCGCGGACGCCATCGTCTCCGGGCTCGCTCCGGGGAGACTCGCGTTCACCGTGATGGTCGGGAAATCCACCGTCGGCAGATCGCTCACCGGCAGACGCCGGTACGACGAGATGCCAAAGAACAGAATGCCGGCCA
>CBHWBX010000501.1:0-3205 GCA_966111935.1 uncultured Gemmatimonadaceae bacterium | reverse complement strand
CATGCCGAATGGCGATTGGCTCGAGGTCGAGAGCGTGCATGCCGGCGCGGGGACGATCGTGCGCACCGAGCGGCGACGCGATGCGGGCGTTCCGGCCGGCGTCCCGCGCGAGATCGCGTCGCAGATCGGCACCGTGCGCCTCGCCGTCATGACCGCGCGCGCCGAGGCGGCGTCGCCGCTGCGCGATGCCGACGTCGTCGAGGCGATGCGCGCGACCGATACCGCCGTCGTTCGTGAATGGCTGCTCGCGACCGCCCAGCCCTTCCGGCTGACCGGCGATCAGGTGAAGCAGCTCATCGCCGCGAACGTCCCGTCCTCGGTGCTCCAGGCGATGATGTCCGCCCCGCCGGCGTATCAGCTCGGGCGCACCGCCGACGCCCACGGCCGGACGAGCGATGACTATCTCAATACTCCCGCCTACGTCCCGAGCAATTGCTGCGTGACGGCGGTGTATGAATCAAATTTTTATTACCAGCTTCCGGCCGAACCGGGCTACGTTTATCCGAGCATGTACGGTAGCGCACCATACTACTCGCCGTACACCGCCTATCTGCCGTACTCGTACGTACCTCGGATCAACGCGCATCGTCCCGTGCTGCCGGTCTTTCGGTCACCAGTTCCGTCATCGTCGTTCGGGAGTCCGGTCGGAGTGCGGCCGGGTTCTCCGTTTGCGCGTCCGGCCGCGCCGCCGTCGGGCGTCCCGGGACGGAGGCGGTAAGCTCGCGCGCGGATGGCCGTATCTGACGCCCTGAAGGAGGCCACACAACTCGCGCTGCTGCGCGCGACGGGCCTCCTCGAGACGCCACCGGAAGAATCGTTCGACCGTCTGACGCGTCTCGCGACGCGTCTGCTCGACGTGCCTGTCGCCACCGTCACGCTGATCGACGCGGAGCGCCAGTTTTTCGTCAGCTGCGTCGGCGTCGGCGAGCCGTGGAAGTCGGAGCGCGGGACGCCGCTCTCGCATTCGTTCTGTCAGTATGTCGTCTCGGCCGAGGAGGCGCTGGTCGTCGACGATGCGCGCGGTCATCCGCTCGTCGGCGACAATCCCGCGATCGCCGAGCTGGGGGTGATCGCCTACGCGGGCATGCCGCTGCGAACGTCGAACGGGATCGTCCTCGGCAGCTTCTGCGCGATCGACCATAAGCCGCGCCACTGGACGGAGAGCGACCTCGATGCGCTGCGCACCCTTGCCGACGCCGCGGTCGCCGAGCTGGAGCTCCGCGTCTCGTCGCGCGAGCTCGCCGAGCGCGAATCGCGCTTTCGCGGCGCGCTCGAGAACGTCCGCGCGTTCGCGACGACCGTCGATGTGAGCGGGCGCATCACCTTCGTGAACGACTACTTCGTCGAGATGACGGGTTGGTCGCGCGAAGAGCTGGTCGGCGCGGACTGGTTCGACCTGATGGTCCCTTCCGAAGATCGGGAGGCCCGGCGCACCGCGTTCAAGACGGTAATGCACGGCGGCTTCTCGAGCCACAACGAAGCGTACATCCTGCTCCGTTCGGGCGAGCGTCGGCTCGTGTCGTGGGACAACATCCTGTTGCGCGACTCGTCCGGCGGCAACGTCGGCGTCGCCGCGCTCGGCCACGACATCACCGCCCAGCATCAGACGGCGCGTCTCAAGGACGAGCTGATCGCCCTCGTCAGCCACGAGCTGCGCGGCCCACTGACGGCAATGCGCGGCGGCCTCAAGCTGATGACGCCGCACATCGAGAAGCTCGACCCGCAGTCGCGTCGGCTGTTCGACATGGCCGTGCGCAACGGCGAGCGGTTGATGCGTCTCGTCAATGATCTGCTCGATCTCGAGCGGATCGACCGCGGGAACATCCCGATGGTCCGCGAGAAGGTCGGTCTTCGGCGACTGCTCGACGACGCATGCGAGACGACGCACGGCATTGCGGAGGCGGCATGCGTGACGATCAAGCCGGACGCGCAGGACGCGACGATCGAGGTCGACCCGGACCGCATCGTCCAGGTGCTCACGAACCTGCTCACCAACGCGATCAAGTTCTCACCGAAGGATTCGTCGGTCTGCGTGACCGCCGCCATCGAAGGCGACGATGCCCACTTCGTGGTCATCGACCACGGTCGTGGCATCCCGCCGGAACAGCTCGAGAGCGTGTTCGACCGATTCACCCAGGTCGAAGCCGACGACGCGAAGAAGATGGGCGGCGCCGGGCTCGGCCTCTCGATCGCGCGAGCCATCGTCATGCAGCACGGGGGACGGATCTGGGCCGAAAGCGGGAACGGCAAGGGCGCGACGTTCCACTTCACCGTGCCGGTCGAGCCTGTCGCCGAATAACGGCTGACGCCGGCCTCGGGTACCGGTGCGGAAGGTCCACTACGGTTCGTGTCTTGCCCTCATCCGGGCGGGACGCTGAGCTCCCTGTACCATGCCTCGAAGGCGCGCTGATAGAATGCCTTCGACGCGGGGTTGAACAGCGCCCAGTCGCCAAGTGAGGCCGGAAGCGCGAATCCGTTTCCGGCCTTGCTCGCGCTCGTCCCCGCGGCATGCGCGGCGCGCGCTGCACGCTCGACTTCACCGAGCATCGCGACGTAGCGGTCGTAGTCGGCGGCGCGGGCGAGTGCGCCATGGCCCGGCACGTAGATCGTGTCGCGCGACCGACGGACCGCATGAACCGACGCCGCAAGCTTCGTCGGCACGGCGTCGACGAAGTTCGGGAACATGCCATTCCAGAGCAGGTCGCCGCAGAAGACGATGCTCGGATCGTCGAGCTCGAGGGTGACGTCGCTTTCGGTGTGTCCGGCGTGCGGCATCACGCGCACCACTCGGCCGCCGAGATCGAGCATCGACGGCGTCGTGCCGTCGAGGAGCACGGCGTTCCGCACGGCGGCGACGCGCGATGCGTCGGCGGGCTGATTGCGTTGGATCACCAGATCGCGCGTCCGCGGTGTGCTGCGGACGATCGGATGGTCGCTCCCCGCGAGGTAACCGGCGACGCCGTTCGCATGGTCGGCGTGGTAGTGCGTGAGCGCGACGTGCGTCGGCCAGCGTCCGGTCAGCTCGCGCGCCTTTCCCGCGAGCCACTCCGCGCCGCCGGGCGTCTGAAACCCTTCGATCGCCAGCACCGCGGTGCGCCCGGCGATGATCCCGCCATTCGAGACCGTCGTGCGATCGCCGCCGAGCGGCGTCGAGACGAGCGCCCACACGCCGTCGCTCACCTTCTCGAGCGCACCGAACGGCTCG
>CBHWBX010000500.1:0-3209 GCA_966111935.1 uncultured Gemmatimonadaceae bacterium | reverse complement strand
CCGGTAATAATAGTTTATTCGAAATCGGTAATGGAAGTACAATATCAAGAAGTAATGCCATGACAGTTTTAGCCAATGGAAATGTAGGCATTGGAACAGTACTCCCTGATGTGCCGCTTGCTTTTAAAAATATTACAGGTAGTAAAATTGCATTGTACTCCAGTGGTGTAAATACACAATATGGTTTGGGTGGGTGTTGCGGTAGCCGCGCTCGACATCGGCGCGGATCGACGAGTCGGCCTGGTCGCGGGTCGGCGCGGTGCGCTGCTGCACCTTCGGCGCCGACGTCATGATGAACAGAAAGCCTTCGGCCGACTTGAGGCCGAGCGGCTGGGTGGTGTAGTCGCCGTTGTTGTAGCCGGGATCATTGCGGATCGCATCCATGATCAGCGTGCGGATCATGCGATTCTGTCCGGCGATCTGTGTCGGCGCGCAGGCGAGGGGGACGAGACCGTCCATGAAGTCCGGATAGCGCTCGCCCCAGACCCACGCATGCATGCAGCCCATCGACGTGCCCATGGCGAGGCGCAGATGGTTGACGCCGAGCCCCTTGGTGAGGAGCTCGTGCTGCGCCTCGACCATGTCGTTGTAGGTGTACTTCGGGAAGCGCGCGTGCATCCCGTCGCTAGGCTTGCTCGACCCGCCATGGCCGATGCCGTCCTGGAGGACGATGAAGTACTTCGCCGTGTCGAGGAGCTGTCCGGGGCCAAAGAGCTCGCCGCCGAAGTTGCGGCTCAGGAAGGAGCCGCCGGTGCCCCCGGTCCCGTGATTGATCACGACCGCATTCCGCACGATGCCGCGCGCGTCGCGGCGGGGGGTGCCGAGCGTGACGTAGTGGAGGCGCAGCTCGGGGAGCGTCTCACCGGTCTCGAAGCGGAAGTTCCGAATGACGTAATCGTGTCCGGCCGGGGCCTGGGCGGTTGCCGTGCCGGCGAGAGCGAGGAGGAGCGAAACGAGTCGGCGATAGAGCATGAATACGTCGCGGTTGTAGACCTGCGACGTTAGCCAACTCCACTTGGGTTGGACAGTAGAGAGTGTAAAACGGTTGGGGCGAGCGGCTGCCGTAACTGAGATCTACCGCGCGCCCCAGCGCGCTCCCGTACCGCGCGGAGCGCTCCGTTACCGCGCGGCGCGTGCGCCGCGCTCGTCCGCCTCGTGCGCGGTCGCCCAGGCCAGGGCGTCGAGGTACATCGGCGCCATCTCCACGGGGCCGACGCCGACGGTCGCGGCGAGCGTGTCGACCTGGTCCCACCATCCGTGCTCGTACGCTTCGACGAGCCCGAGGACCGCCCCAAAGAAATCTTCGCGCCGGAGCAGGGCACCGGCGACGTCCGGGGCGAGCTCCATCGATTCGGCGAGCAGCTCCATCGGCGTCTCGAGGAGTTGGTCGAGAATCGAGAGCATGCCGACGAGGAAGAGCGAGCCACGCGCCCTGCGCACGCCCGACGCGTCGGCGAGAAGCTCGCACATCCGCGCGCGGACGAGCGAGAGGTGCATGAGCTCCGCGCGGACGCCGTCCTTCGCGCTGTCGGTGACCAGCAGAAGCCCGAGCCAGCGCGCCACCTGCTCGCGCCCGAGCAGGCGCAGCGCGTGGCCGATCGACCAGATGTCCCGGCCGCCGACCGCCGCCGAATTCACCATGCGCAGCAGCTTGTACGAGAGTGCGACGTCGCGGCGCAGCAGATCCTCGATCTCGGCGTCGTTGGCGCGCGGGTCGCGCACCATCTTGAGCAGCCGGAAGGTGAGGAGATGCTCGACCGGCAGGTCGCGGCGCACGAGCGTCTCCGGCGCCGCGAACGTGTATCCCTCGAACAGCTCGAAGCCGAGCTTCACGCAGTGATCGCGCTCGATGCGATGGCGCACGTTGGTCGCGAGCATCATCACGTGATAGCCTTTGAGCCAGGCGGCGAGATCGATCAACATCTGCTTGTCCGTCGCCGCGACGTCGATCTTCACGATCTCGGCGAGGCGCAGGAATTCCTCGGGCAGCTCCTCGGGGCGGTCGCTGGCGAGGGAGAAGCGATAGCCGCTCCACACGAGCTGGTCGCAGGCCTGGAGGAGCTCGGGATCGGCGTCCATCCGTCCCGCGAGCTGGAGGACCACGCGATCGGCCGGCAGGATCCGCGCGGCACCGCTCACGAGCATGTCCCGGTCGACCGTCACGAAGGCGCGACGGCCGGCCGCGACCTGGTCGATGCCAATTCCGAGGAAGGTGTCGGCGACCAGCTGCTCCGGCATCGGCTCGCCGGGTGCGCCCCCTCCGGAACGGCGAAGGACCAGGTCGTACCCATACAGCTGTTCCCGTCGGTCGAAGACGGGTTGACGGGCGACCAGGATCTCCATGTCGGTCAGTATCGGCCGATGCCGTCCCGCGCTTGATCCCGCTCGTACCGTCGCCGATCCTTAGGGGCGCGGCGCGATCACGCGATCAGCAGTACGCCATCCAGAGCACGATCCCCATTTCCACCGTTGCCGCCACCACGCCGAAGATCAGCGCGGCGCGCAGGTTCGATGAGCCTTTGAGCTTCGTCATTTCCGTGAGTCGAATGATCCGCCGCGTCGGGCGCGTGCTGGCCTGTGCGGCGCTGGCGGTGTCGTGCAATGAAACGACGGCGCCCGTTCGGCGCTATCCGCTGCTCGACGAAGTCGGCCAGAGCGACTGGCAATCCGTGACGACAGGAGGCGACCACACCTGCGCGCTGAAGCTCGACGGCACCGCCTATTGTTGGGGGAGCAACCGCTTCGGACAGCTCGGCATTCCCCGCAACGACACGACCTGCGGCGCCGCCCCATCGAAGTACGGATGTAGCCTCACCCCGCAGCGCGTGGCGACGGCCGTCCGCTTCATCGTCCTCAGCGCCGGCCAGCGCCACACCTGCGGCATCACGGCCGACCGCGACGCGTACTGCTGGGGGGCGAACGATCAGAGTCAGCTCGGCGGCTTCGGCGCGACGAGTCCCACGCTCTCACGCATCGACGGCGCGCTGCCGTGGACGCAAATCAGCGCCGGCGTGACGCACACCTGCGCAGTGCGCAGCGACGGCGCGCTCTTTTGCTGGGGGCAGAGTGAGCGGGGCGAGATCGGGAACGGATCGCTGTTCACGGCGAGCACGCCGGTCCGCGTAGCGATGGACGCGCCGGTCGCCGCGGTGAGCGCGGGGCAGTCGCGCACCTGCGCACGCACGGTGAGCGGCACGGTCTACTGCTGG
>CBHWBX010000499.1:0-3218 GCA_966111935.1 uncultured Gemmatimonadaceae bacterium | reverse complement strand
CAGGAACTACAGCAGATTCTTGTCTCTTACACGCACGAGATGCTCGGATGGTCTGGTGCGCTGGTTTGTTTTCCTCGCGCTCTGTGGCTGCGCCGGTGATCCGAGCGAGCGACCGACGAGCTGGGCCTACCTTCATGCGGCCGTGATCGCGCCGAATTGCGCGACGTCGAGCTGCCATAGCGAACGCGCGCAAACCGCGAGTCTGCGCCTCGACGATCCGGACATCGCGTACCAAGCGCTGATCGATCGCCAGTACATCGTCCCCGGAGACACATCGAGCGCGCTCATGTTTCTCCTCGAAGGCAACGAAGCGCCGCGCATGCCTCCCGATGCGCCGCTGCCCGCCGCCGACATCGAGCTCGTGCGCGCGTGGATCGCGGAAGGCGCGCCGAAATGAAGGCGGTGGTCATCCTCCTGCTTCTCGCGGCACCCGCGGCGGCGTATCCGCACTTTCAACGCTCGAGCGGATCGGTTCGCTGCGCGCAGTGCCACATCTCGCCGGCGGGTGGTGGCGTGCTCACGGCGTGGGGCATGGAAGAAGGCGGCGACACGATCAGCGACGGTGGCGACGGTCACTTCTTGCACGGCGCCGTCGAATTGCCCGAGTGGCTCATCATCGGTGGCGATGCGCGCGTCGCGGCGCTCGCGAATGACGTCGGCGGTACCGATGGTACGGAGCTCGCCGTGTTCCCGATGCAAGCGGATCTCGCGCTCGGCGTGAAGAGCGGGGCGATTACCGTCGTCGGTGTTGTCGGGGCGCGCGGTCGCGTTCGCTCCGGCGAGCCGGACTCGATGAGCACGGCGAACCAAGTCACCGACCCGTCACTCGGCAGCTACGTGATTTCGCGCGAGCACTACGTGATGTGGCGGCCCGACGAGGCCGGCGGCATCTACGTGCGCGCCGGTCGCTTCGCGGCGCCCTACGGTTTACGGCTCGCCGACCACACGGCGTATGTGCGGCGCTACCTCGGCTACAACTTGCTCGAAGAAACGTACGGCGTCGGCGTCGGCTATCTCGCCAATAGCGTCGAGGTCCACGCGACGGGCTTTGTCTACGATCCGCTCCAAGGGAGCGGGGCACGCAAAGAAGCGGGCGGCGCAATCCTCGTCGAAGCCCAGCCTGGCGATTCGCTCGTCATCGGGGCGTCGGCGCGAGCGGGCGTCGCGAGTGACAACACGCGGCTCGAAGCGGGCATGCACGGCAAGCTCTGGCTCGAGAACGCGAAGCTTCTGTTGCAAGGCGAGGTCGATGGCATTCACGAGTCGATCGGCCGCAACCAGCTCGCGGCGTACGTCGGGCCGACGTTCATCCCCGCCCGAGGTGTCTACACCGGCGTCGCGTATCAAGCGTTCGCGGAAGACCTCGCGATTCATAGCGTGCTGCGCCAAGGCATCGACGCGTGGACGTCGTACATGCCCCGCGCGCACTTCGAGATCATGGCAAACGCGCGCGCTCAACGCATCGGGCCGCACGAGAACGCCTTCCTCGCGATGCTCCAACTCCACTACTACCTATGAAGCGCGCACTCCTTCTGCTCACGATGACGGCGTGCGGCGCTGACGTTCCTGCGCAGCCGACGTACTTCACCGACGTGCAGCCGATCCTGCGAGCGGCATGCGCGCGCTGTCACGGTGCGGACCCGATCGACGTTCGCGTCGCGAAGTATCGGCTCGATCGTTACGTCAAAGATGACACGGCGACGCTCGACGCCTTCGACTACGCGCAAGCGATCGGCGAGCACGCTGTCGATCACATGGCGCCCGCGATGCCGCCGGACTACGAGCTCTCCGATCGCCAACAAGAAGTCCTCGCCCGTTGGATCGCGGCCGGTGCGCCCAAAGGCACGCGTACGAACAACCTGCCCGACATCACGCTGATCGCGCCGCTCGGCGCGACGATGGCCGACCAAACGCTCGACACGACATTCCGCTCGTTCGACGCCGACGGTGACGGCCTCGCTGTCCAACTGTGGGCGCGCGACGCGGCTGGTGGCGAGCGCATTCCACTGGGCGCGCAGACGGGCGGTGGAACGCGCACGCTCTCGATCGATACCGGCGCGCTCGCGTCGACGCATACGTTCGAAATCTACGCCGTGCTCGACGACGGATTCTCCGACGATCCGGTGAAGAACAAGGAGCGCGAGGTAACGCTCTTGCCGAGCGTCGTCGTCGATCATGGTGCGCGCGGCACGGCGCCGACGGTGCGGCTCACCGCGCCGAACGATGGCGGCACGCAGATCGGCACCGTCAACATCGCGTGGAGCGCGACGGATCCGGATCCAGGTGACACGCTGACGATCGATCTCGCGCTCGTTCGTTACGATGCGAGTGACAACGAAGTCTCGAGCATGCCGATCATGAGCGGCCTGCCGAATAGTCCCGCCTCATTCAGTTGGACGGTTCCGAGCTCCGTCCCGACGACCGATGCAGCAGGCCCGATTCCTTATCGCATTCGCGTCACCGCGACCGACACGCTCGGCGTCCCCAACAACGTGCGCAGCGACGTCTCCGACGTGCCGTTCACGCTCGAAGCGGCGACGACGACGACGCATACGTGGGACGACGTGGGCCCGTTGTTCATGAAGTACTGCCAGCAGTGCCATAGCCAGCCGCCGTCATCGCCGGCGCTCGATCCGTACTGCTTTATCGAATACGACCAACAGCATCTCGTCGCGCCGTGCGAACCGACCGACCTTGGCGTCTACGATCGGCGCGCGGACATCTACACGCGCGTCGTCACGCAGGCGAACATGCCGCCTGCATCGGCCTCCGTGAAGATGACGGCCGCGGACCGAGCGATCATCGCCAATTGGCTCAGCGGTGGCGCCCCGTTCGGATCGGGACCGAGCGATCCGCGACCGACGTTCGTGTGGGACGCCCCGACGGCCAACCAGGCCGGCTATCCCGTCACGCTGACGTGGCACGCCGCCGACGGCGAAGGGCTGACGATGGGCAAGCTGGAGACGTTCGAGGTCACCGGTTCATGCAACGCGGCCGGCTGCTGCGCGGGAAAGACCGGCACCCCGACGGCAGTCGCCGATCCGAAGGCGATGGCCTCGCTCGGAGGCGCGATGACCTGGATGGACACGATCTCGCTGACGCTGACACCACGAGCGGGCAAGTTCCACTGCGTCCAGGGCACCGTCACCGATACCGCCGGTCAGAGTACGACCGTCGTGAACCCGGCGGGCCTCAAGTAAGTTACTGTCCGCGCATGG
>CBHWBX010000498.1:0-3221 GCA_966111935.1 uncultured Gemmatimonadaceae bacterium | reverse complement strand
CCAGCGACGCGGCGCCGCCGAAGATCACCGACGGGACAGTCCCCAGCAGCTTCGCCGCGACCCCCGACTCGAAGGCGCCGATCTCGTTCGACGAGCCGACGAAGATCGAGTTCACCGACGACACTCGGCCGAGCAGATGCTCGGGGGTGAGCGATTGCAGCAGCGTCGAACGAATGAGCACACTCACGTTGTCGGCGACGCCGCTGATCGCGAGCAGGGCGATCGACAGCAGGAGGCTGCGCGACAGCCCGAAGCCGATGATGCAGAGCGCGAATCCGGCGACCGCGAACAGCAGGCTGCGTCCCGCCTTCTTGAACGGCGGACGGTGCGCGAGATAGAACGAGGCGATCACGGCGCCGGCGGCGGGAGCCGCGCGAAGCACGCCCAGTCCCTGCGGGCCGACGTGCAGGATCTGATCGGCGAATACGGGCAGCAGCGCCTCGGCGCCCCCGAGGAGCACCGAGAACAGATCGAGCGTGAGAGCCGAGAGTAGCACCGATTCAGTGAATACGAAGCGCACGCCCGAGCGCAGACTCTCGCCGATGGTCTCTTCCCGCGGCGCCACGGCGCGCGGTTGATAGTCGATGCTCCAGAACAGCAGCGCCGCGACGGCCATCAGCACGGCGTCAGCGACGTAGGCGATTCGCGGCGATGCGAAGCCGTAGATCAGGCCGCCGAGCGCGGGACCGACGACGGCGGCGAACTGCCAGGTCGAGCTCCGCCAGGCGACGGCATTCGCGTACAACGAGCGATCGATCAGCTCCGCACCGAGTGCCTGTCGCGCCGGCTGCGCGAAGCTCCGCGCGATGCCGCTCACGAAGATCACCGCGTAGAACGGCCACGGACCGTGCGCGTGCAGAAAGCCCGGAATCAGATTGAACGTGAGGAACGCCGCCGAGCACATGAAGAGCACGGAGAGCGACGCGACCGTCACGCGGTGGCGGTTCAGTCGGTCGGCGATGTGTCCGGCGTAGAGCGCGCAGGCCACGAACGGCAGCGCCTCGGCGAGCCCCATCAGGCCGAGTGACAGCGGATCGCGCGTGATGTCGTAGATCTGCCAGGCGACGACGACGCCCTGGATCTGCGTCGAGACCGTCATCGTCAACAGCGAGACGATGTAGCGGCGGTAGCTCTTTACTCGAAGTGCGGCGTATGGATCGTGAGGCACCCGGGAAAACTAGCGGGGGCCGACGTTGCTGCGTCGGCCCCCGCGCATTCCTCATCGATGGCTGTCAGCGCAGGCCGGCCTGTACCCGCTGCGCGTGCGCGAGGTGTGCGACTTCCGCCGTGTAGATCGACGCGAGCGCCTGGTGCAGCTGCGGATTGTGCGCGTTCGGCACGAGCTGCTTGTCGAGCAGGTCGACGAGGCGCACGTGGAAGGCGACGTCGTTGCTGATGTAGACGGAATCGAAGGCTCGCCCGGCGCTGGCACGCAGCTGCGCGCGCTTTGCCGTCGACTCGTCGCGGTAGGCAAGGCTCACCGGACTCTCTTCACCGTCGAGGCGGATCGCGTCGAGCAGCTCGCGCATCGAGCGATCGATGGCGCTGTGATCGGTGAGCATGCGCGCGGCGTAGTCCTGTACGGCGACGGACTGTGCGCGCGGCTCGGCGAGCTTGGCGTAGCTCACGTCGGTACTGTTGGCCGCGAGCTCGACGCCGGCGATCGTCGCGTCGGTCGGACCGGTCTGCGTCGAATGACTCCACGGCATGTGGAGGGACGGCATGTGCATCGAGGGCCGGTGCGCGCAGCCGGCGGCGAGCAGAAAGAGCGACGCAGCGCCGACACGGCGCGCGATGAGTTCGATGTGCATTCGGGTACGCCTCCTCGAACGTGATTCAGATCGCAAACGACCGCCGGCGTCGTCGGCCGCTCCATTCATTGACGATCCAACGGCCAACGTGTCAACCAATTCACGACACTCGGCGTAACAAATGAAGGAGTCCTTTTTCGCTGGGCTATTGACAGCGCTCGCGGTGCGGAGAATGTTGGCGAAATGAAACGTCGGCAGAACCTGTTACGCGCTCTCTCGCGAGAGCGCAGGTGGGACGTATGACGAGTGACACAACACGAGATCGTGCGCACAGGCGCCCGTCGGATTTGATCCGGCGGGCGCTTTTGGCATCTGGGAATACAATTAATCCCGACGCGGCACCGCCGGCGCGCCAAGGCCTCTACGATCCGGCCAACGAGCACGACGCCTGCGGCCTCGGATTCGTGTCGCAGCTGCACGGCGTGAAGTCGCGCGAGGTCGTCGAGAGCGCGCTCACGCTGCTCTGCAACCTCGCGCACCGCGGTGCCGCGGGCAGCGATCCGGCCACCGGCGACGGCGCCGGCCTGCTCACGCAGATCCCGCACGCCTTCTTCTGGCGCGCCTGCGTCGAAGCGGGGTTCACGCTGCCCGAGGCCGGCACCTACGGCATCGGCATGGTGTTCCTGCCGGTGGCCGACGTGCGACGCCGCGAATGTGAGCGTGTCATCGAGCGCGTCGTCAACGAAGAGGGCTGGCGAATCCTCGGCTGGCGGCACGTGCCCGTCGACGAGCGACACGCCGGCGAGCAGGCGCGCCTGTCGCAGCCGCTCATTCGTCAGTTCTTCGTCGCACGCGCGGGACTGCCGACCGAGCCGGACGACGAGCTCTCGTTCGAGCGCGCCCTCTATCTCATTCGCAAGCGCCTCGAGCGCGCGTTGCGCAGCGCCGCGGCCGGCGCGACGCCCGACTGTCACGTCGTGAGCCTGTCGTCGCGCACGATCATCTACAAGGGCATGCTCCACGCGGAGCAGCTGCGCGACTTCTATTGTGATCTCGCCGACCGCGAATTCGTCAGCGCGATCGCGATCGTCCACTCGCGCTTCTCGACGAACACGTTTCCGTCGTGGCCGCTCGCGCATCCCTACCGATTCGTCGCCCACAACGGCGAGATCAACACGGTGCGCGGCAACGCGCGATGGATGCGCATGCGCGAGCCCGCGCTCGCGTCGCCGCGCTTTCCCGACGGCGCCGCCGCGCTCTGGCCGGTGATCGCCGAAGGGCAGAGCGACTCCGCATCGCTCGACAACGTGCTCGAGCTGCTCGTTCACGCCGGCCGTCCGATCGCCCACGCGATGGCGATGCTCATGCCCGAGGCGTGGGAGTCCGACGCATCGATGCCGGCCGACCGTCGCGCTTTCTATGAGTACCACGCCTCGCTGATCGAGCCGTGGGACGGCCCAGCCGCGGTGC
>CBHWBX010000497.1:0-3228 GCA_966111935.1 uncultured Gemmatimonadaceae bacterium | reverse complement strand
CCTCGACGTCGCGAAGCTGGCGGACTCGGCTCTGGGCCCTGAGGCCTCAGGTAGTCAGCCTCAGGCCTGACACCGCGAGATCAGAAGGCCCCAATCCCGTTCGGGCTCCCCAACCCTGTCGGTCCGTCGAAGCCGATCATCCCCGTACACAGATACGTCCCGCCGCACGACCCGTTGCTGCCGGAGACGATATCCCAGAGCGACCCCGCGTGGCCGTACAGGTACGAGCCGGAGAAGTTGGTTCCGGCGAGCGCGTAGACGCTCGCGACGACCGGCGCCGCGACGCTCGTTCCGCCGAAGACCATCCAGCCCGATGCGCCGCGATAGGCGTACGAGTCGTACACGGCGACGCCCGTGTTCGGATCGGCGATCGCCGCGACGTCGGCGACCGTGCGCTTGCCACACGCGTCGGACTGCCAGCCGGGCTTGGCGATGTACGCGCTACAGCCGCTGCCCGCGCCGCTCCAGACCGTCTCGCTCCAGCCGCGCGAGTTCGATGCGCGCGTGAGATGCGTGCCGCCGACGGCGATCACGTACTGCGATGCCGCGGGGAACTCCACACCATAGCCGGCGTCGCCCGAGCTCACGGTGATCGCGATGCCCGGATGATTGTAGTGCGATTGATCGTTCACTTCGCCCGAGTACTCGTTCCCGCCATACGAGTTCGAGATCACCGTCGCGCCCATGCGCGCGGCCTGATCGACCGCCGCCGAGAGATTCGCGAACGAGTTGGAGGTCGCTTCGACGAGAAGGATCTTGCACTTCGGGCAGACCGCGCTCGCCATGTCGAGATCGAGCGAGATCTCCTGGGCCCACCCACCGTTCGCCCGCGGGTAGCTCCCCTGCACGCCATTCTGATTCACTTTCTTGAAGCAGCCGTTCGCGGTGGTGCACGGCGGCAATCCGAACTGCGACCGATACACCCCGAGGTCCGCTTCGGCGTTCGGATCATCATAAGCGTCGACGATCGCGATCGTCGCGGCGGCGCCATTGTTCCCCGCCGCGATCGCCAGGCCATATGCCGCCTGCACGTCGACCGGTCCATAGCCCGACGGCGTGACGTTCGCGACCGGCTGTCCCTTCGAGTCGACGAGGACCCAGGAGTGACAGCGCGCCTCACCGACGACGGCACTCGGACACACCCGTGCGGCCGCGGCGACGGCCAGTCCATTCACGCCGTTGCCGTTGTTGAACGACGGCGTGTCGTCGCTGCGGAGCGACGGCGCGGTGACCTTGCTCGAATCGGCGCATGCCGTGAGCGCCAGCGTGACCGCGACGAAACCAAGAGCGGACCAACGGAACATCAGCGACCTCCGAGAGAGCGCAACGTGTTGATTCCGCTGCGCAACCGGCGGCGACGGCGCAGAGGGGCTTTCTCTCTATGTGGAGAACCGCAACGGCGCTGGCAAGCACCGTCACGCACTAAGATTTGCCGGGCTCAGGCGTCTGCCGTCGAGCTCACGACTCGCGGCGATCTCGACGGGACTGCGAGAGGCGCTCGGCCTCGCGCTTCTTCCACTCGGCGATCTTCTTGTGATCGCCGGAGATGAGCACGTCAGGCACCTTGAAGCCGCGATACTCGGGCGGCCGCGTGTAGCTCGGCGCGCTCAGCTCTCGCTCGTAGAACGAGTCGGTGTACGCGCTCTCGTGATCGGACATCGCGCCGGGGAGCAGCCGCACCGTCGCATCGACGATCGCGAGCGCCGACGGCTCGCCGCCGCTGAGTACGAAATCGCCGAGCGACAGCTCTTCCGTCGCGAGATGATCGGCGACGCGCTGGTCGACGTCCTTGTAGTGTCCGCAGAGGATCGTGAGCTCGGTGCCGGCGGCGAAGCGCACGGCATCGGCCTGCGTGAATCGCTTCCCGCGCGCCGACATCAACACGATCGGCGACGTCGCGCCGAGCGCCTCGACCGCCTCGAAGAACGGCCCAGGCTTCATCACCATCCCCGCCCCGCCGCCATACGGATAATCGTCGACGGTGCGATGACGATCGTGCGTGTAGTCGCGCAGATCGACGACGTTGTAGATGACGCTCCCCGCATCGCGAGCCTTTGATGGAATGCTGATACCGAGGGGAGTGGTGAAGAATTCGGGGAAGATGGTGATGATGTTGATCCGGATCGGGATTCGCGGAGCGGGGATCGGGAGCGATTCCCCACCACTGTTTTCACTCAATGCCCGATCCCCGATCCCCGACCCCCGATCCTCATTCATCGAGCAACCCCGCCGGCGGATCGATCGTGATCACCCGCTCCTCGCGATCGATCTTCGTGACGATGCGATCGAAGGGGACGAGGACGGTGCCGCTCGGGCGCTTCACATCGAGCGTGAGGCCCTGCGGCAGCTCGTAGGTGCCGTCGACGATGCCGACGTCTTCCCCGCTCTCGAGGACGACGCGCATGCCGGGGAGCTCGTGGATGTAGACCTCGTCCTCGCCGAGCGGCTCGAGCTCGTCGGCGGGCAGGAGGAGAAAGCGATCGCGCCAGGTATCGGCGATCGTGCGATCGGCGATCTCCTGGAAGTGGATGATGAAGCCGCCCTTGAACGGGGTCGCGCTCGCGATGTGGAGCTCGAGGCCGTCCTTGGCACGATCGCCGGATGCGGTACCCGCAAGAACACGACGGCCGGCCGCGAAGATCGCGTCCGGCTCGTCGGAGATCGGTTCCACGACGAGATCGCCGCGGATGCCGTGTGCCTTGCGGACCCGCCCGACGATCACGAGATCGTCAGCGGATGACACGCGTTACGCCTCGGACTTCTCCGAGACGGGCACCGCGGCCGCATTGAGCTTCGCGGCAAGACGCGCTTCGTGGCGCGACTTGAGGATGCCCGCCTTGCGGAGGAGCGAACGGACGGTATCGGTCGGCTGCGCGCCGTTGTCGAGCCAGTAGTTCACGCGCTCCTGCTGGAGGTTGAGCGCCTGCTCACCGGTCCGCGGCGCGTACTGGCCGATGATCTCGATGAACTTGCCGTCGCGCGGGCTGCGCGAATCAGCGACGACGATACGATACGTGGGCGCCTTCTTGCGACCGGCACGGCGGAGACGAATCTTGACAGCCATCGGAAAACCTCTTGAGAGTTCTGTGAACTACCGGAGCTCCTCGCGTGCTGATCAACCGATCAGCCGCACTCCGTCCTGCAGAGGGGCTAGGGGCTTGGGACGAGGGTCTAGGAACGGCGAATATCGAATGCAGTTCCTAACCCCTCGTCCCCAACCCCTATCCC
>CBHWBX010000496.1:0-3230 GCA_966111935.1 uncultured Gemmatimonadaceae bacterium | reverse complement strand
GGGATCGAGAGCTGGTATGAAAACTCTCGATCCCCGATCCTCGCTCCCCGATCCCCTCTTACGGTGTCTTCGTCGCCCCACCCGCCGCGGCGCCACCGCCGCCGCCGCCACCGCCGCTCGGCGCGGCCGCCGGGGCACCGCCGCCGCCGGCATTGATGTCGATCTTCGTCGTCGAGGTCTTGTGAAGGCCGCCGCCGAAGACGAACCACCCGATGATCGCGAGCAAAACGATCACGAGAATCGCCCACACCCAGCCTGAGCCGCCACCGCTGGACGTCGGCGTCTGCTGAATCTGCACATCCGCCATGCTTCCCCCTGGAACAGGTCTTTGGCGGACTCTCCATTGCGCGAGTTGTGCCAGCGAGGGGATCGGGGCTCGAGGAGCGGGGATCGGGATGAGGCGGCTTCGGCTCTCGATCCCCGCTCCCCGATCCACTCAAAGCAGTCGTTTCTTCCGCTTCCGCCGCCGCGACTTCCCGGACCGGGAGGGCATCTTGGGGGGGACAATGGCATCGATGGCCATTTCGGCGGTGTGCCGAGAGATCGACCAGCGGATCCGGCCGCGCTTGCGGCTCTGGATCTCGCTCAGGCGACGCTGAACCTCTTCGAGGTTGTCCGGTTCCCCGGTCATCGACCATCCTCCCCAGCGCCGCGATGGGCGCGCATATTCATCGGGTTGGCGTTCACGTTAGCAAGTTCCGCGTGACGCCGCACGTCACGCCAGCCGTTTTCTCACGCCCACGCCCGAGTTGTACCATGGCCATCTCTGACTCCCTGCGCACGGCGCACCCGAGCGCCTCGTCCGCGTCCCAGTCGCTCGAAGAGCTCTGGATGCCCTTCACGGCGAACCGCGCCTTCAAGGCGAAGCCGCGCATGCTCGTCTCCGCGAAGGACATGCACTATACCACCGACGACGGACGTCAGATCCTCGACGGCACCGCCGGACTGTGGTGCGTGAACGCCGGCCATTGCCGCGAGTCGATCACCGCGGCGATCCGCGAGCAGGCCGGGCGCCTCGACTACGGCCCGCCGTTCAACCTCGGCCACCCGCTCGCCTTCGAGCTCGCTCGCAAGGTCGTCGGCCTGCTGCCGGGCGACATGGACCATGTCTTCTTCGGCAACTCGGGCTCTGAAGCCGTCGACACCGCGCTCAAGATCGCCCTCGCCTACTGGCAGGCGAAGGGACAGCCGCAGCGCGTGCGGTTCATCGGCCGTGCGCGCGGCTATCACGGCGTCGGTTTCGGCGGGACGGCCGTCGGCGGCATCGCGGCGAACCGCAAGCAGTTCGCGGCGAACCTCCTCCCCGCCGTCGACCATGTGCCCGACACTCACGACCTGGCGCGCAACGCGTTCTCGCGCGGCCAGCCGGAGCACGGCGTCGAGCTCGCCGACTCGCTCGAGGCGATGATCGCGAAGCACGGCGCCGAGACGATCGCGGCGTTCATCATCGAGCCGGTGGCGGGATCGACCGGCGTGCTGATTCCGCCCAAGGGCTACCTCGAGCGCGTGCGGCAGATCTGCGACAAGCACGGCATCCTGCTGATCTTCGATGAAGTCATCACCGGCTTCGGCCGACTCGGCTCGGCGTTCGCCGCGACGCGCTTCAACGTCACGCCGGACATGATGACGATCGCGAAGGGGATCACCAACGCCACCGTGCCGATGGGTGCCGTGTGCGTGCGCAATCACATCTACGACACCGTCGTGAACAATTCGGCGGCGGGGATCGAGCTGTTCCACGGCTACACGTACTCGGGCCATCCGCTCGCCGCCGCCGCGGGCATCGCGACGCTCGACCTCTATGAGAAGGAAGGGCAGTTCGAGCTCTCCGCGTCGCTCGAGTCGTACTGGGCCGACGCTGCGCATGCGCTCAAGGGCACGCCGAACGTGATCGACATCCGCACGATCGGCATCGTCGCCGGGGTCGAGCTCGAGCCGCGCGCCGGCGCGCCGGGCGCGCGTGCGTTCGAGACCTTCCTCAAGTGCTTCGAGGCGGGCGTGATGGTTCGCTCGACCGGCGACACGCTCGCGTTCTCGCCGCCGCTGATCGTCGAGAAGCAGCAGATCGATCAGCTCTTCGACACGCTGGCCACCGTACTGCGCACCGTCGCGTGACCTTGAACCAGCTCGCTCTTACGAGGGCGCTCGCCGTCGCGTGCATCGCGGCGGCGGGCGCCTGCTCGCTTCAGGAAGCACCGCACGCCGATTCCGCGACGGTCGCGGCTGCCGCGGCCAAGGCGGCACGCACCTTCAATCCCGACACCTACCGTCCGCCGGTCGTCGACAGCACGCCGGACGATCCGTACGAGGCGTCGGCCTATCGCGGGCTCGCGATCCTCACCCATACGCGCGACAGCTTGCCCGCCTACGTCGGCGGCAACCTCAATTGCACGAGCTGCCACCTCGACGAGGGACGCCGCCCGAACGCCGCGCCCCTCTACGGCGTGACGGCGCGCTATCCACGGTTCATCGATCGCGTGAACGCCGTGATCCCGATCGAGGATCGCGTGAACTACTGCATGACGCGGAGCGTCTCCGGCTCGAAGCTGCCGAACGACAGCCGCGAGATGACCGACATCGTCGCGTACCTCACCTTCATCTCGCGCGGCGTGCCCGTGGGCGAGCACGTGAAGGGCGAAGGCATGCCGAAGATGCCGCCGCTCACCGGCGACTCGGCGCGCGGGCGCGGCGTGTACAGCGAGAACTGCGCGCGCTGCCACGGCGAGAGCGGCGCGGGCATGGCGCCGGCGGTCCCCGCGCTCTGGGGACGCAACTCGTTCAGCATCGGCGCGTCGATGGCGCGCGTCGAGCGCGCGGCGTCGTTCATCCGCTTCAACATGCCGTTCGACCGCCCGGGCTCACTCACCAATCAGCAGGCTTACGACGTCGCGGCTTATGTGACGTCGATGACGCGTCCCGATCTTCCTGGCAAGGAAAATGACTGGCCGGAAGGCGGCGCGCCGAAGGACGTGCCGTACGACACCAAGGACCACAAGCCGGTGAATCCGCCGAAGCTGCTCCCGCGCGCCAACCCCGCCGCGGCGGTGGTGACGGCGCCCGTCTCCGTGCCGCGCTCCCGCTGATTTAGAGAACACTCATGGACGACAAGACGCTCACTCGACGCTCGCTTCTCGCCGGCGCCGCGGCGGCCGCCGGCGGTGTGCTGGTCGCGCACCTGCCGCTCGACGCGCAGCAGGCCGCCGCACCGGCCGCACCGCCGCCGACGGCCC
>CBHWBX010000495.1:0-3243 GCA_966111935.1 uncultured Gemmatimonadaceae bacterium | reverse complement strand
TCGCCGGCGATGATCCAGAGCGCGGCGAAGAAGTACTTCGATACGGCCAACTACGCGCGGTTCGTGCTGCTGCCGGAGACGAAGACGACGCCGTAAGAGGATCGTGGATCGGGGATCGGGGATCGGGAGCGAACGGCGGGCGGCGCAGGGAGCGTCGCCCGCTTTGCTTTTCAGGGGGCTACCGGGCAGAATTGCAGAGTCTCCCTCCAAACGAATCCAATGAAGCATCTCCGTTCGTTTGCTGTCGCACTCGTGGCGACGGCTACTTCACTCTCCGCGCAGCGTGGGCCGGCACCGGCGCGCGATCCGATGCAGGAAGGATTGCCGCTCAAGCCGACGCGCACGATGACGTTCACGACCAAGGTCGGCCACTGGATGTCCGTCGACGTCAGTCCGGACGGACAGACGCTCGTCTTCGACCTGCTCGGCGACATCTACACGATGCCGATCGCCGGCGGGAAGGCGACCGCGCTGACGCGCGGGATGGGCTTCGACGCCCAGCCGCGCTTCTCCCCCGACGGCAAGAAGATCGTCTACGTGAGCGATCGCGACGGCGGGTACAACCTCTATCTGCTGTCGCTCGACAAGAAGGACACGACGCAGCTCACGACGGGCAAGACGAACCGCTACTACTCGCCATCGTTCACGCCCGATGGGAAGTACGTGATCGCGACGCGCGGGCAGCGACTCTACATCTACGACATCGAAGGCGGGACGGGTGAAGAGCTCGTGCGTCCGGACCCGGCGGCGGCCGCGGCGGCGGGCGGACGTGGCGGCGCCGGCGCAAATGACGCGCTGCGCCAGATGGGCGCGGCGTTCGGTAAGGACCCGCGCTACGTGTGGTTCGCGCAGCGGCGCGGCACCTTCATGTACAACACGCCGCTCCAGGACTACTCGCTCGCCGTCTACGATCGCGAGTCCGGTCAGACGACGACGCGCGAGACGCGCTGGGGTTCGGCATTCCGTCCCGTCCTCTCACCTGATGGACGCTGGCTCGTCTACGGCACGCGCTACGTGAACGAGACGCGCCTGCGCGTTCGCGACCTCACCACCGGCGAAGAGAAGTGGCTGGTGTATCCGGTACAGCGCGACGACCAGGAATCGGCGGCGTCGCTCGACGTGCTCCCGGGCATGGCGTTCACGCCCGACTCGAAGAATCTGATCGCGACGTGGGACGGCAAGCTCTGGAAGGTGCCGGTGCCGACGGGCAAGCCGGTCGAGATTCCGTTCGAGGCCGACGTCGTGCAGCCGCTCGGACCGTCGGTGCGCTTCGACTACGCCATTCCCGATTCGTCGACGTTCGTGATCAAGCAGATTCGCGACGCGACCCCGTCGCCGGACGGCCGCAAGCTCGCGTTCGTCGCGCTCGATCGCCTGTACGTGATGGACTATCCGAATGGCACGCCGAAGCGGCTCTCGAACAACACCCTCGGTGAGTTCGAGCCGTCGTGGAGCCCGGACGGACAGTGGATCGTGTACTCGACGTGGAGTGGGGAAGGCGGTCACGTCTACAAGACGCGCGCCGACGGTTCGGGACAACCGCAGCGGCTGACACGGGTTTCGGCGTACTGGCAGCACCCCAAGTTCTCGCCGAACGGCCAGCGCATCGTCGCCGTGCGTGGTCCGGCGCGCGCGTTCAACCTCGCGCTCGCACAGGCGACGCCCGGCGGCGCCGAAGACGTGGTGTGGTTCCCGGCGAACGGCGGCGAGGCGACGTTCATTGCCGCCGCGGGTGGAATGAACAACCCGCAGTTCACGCGCGACACGACCCGCATTTTCGGGTTCAGCAGCGCGCGCGGTCTGTTCTCGATGCGCTGGGACGGCACCGACGTCCGCAATCTGCTGCGCGTCGGTGAAGGCGGCGGTCGCGCCGGCGGTGGGGGCGGTGGCGGCATCGTCGACGTGCAGATCTCGCCCGACGGATCGCAGGCGCTCGCGCAGTCGGCCGGCATGGATCTCTACGTGATGTCGATCCCGTGGCTCGGCGGCGCGGCCCCGACGATCAATGTCGGCGACAACTCGACCTTCCCGAACAAGAAGCTCACCGACATCGGCGGCCAGTTCCCGATGTGGAGCGCCGACAGCAAGCAGGTGCACTGGTCGATCGGTAACGCGCACGTCGTGTACGATCTCGCGCGCGGCCGCGCCTTCGACGACTCGGTGCGCCGCGTGAATCGCATCGGCGCGGCCGTCCCGGGCGATACGGCCGGCGGCGGGCGCGGGGGCGCGGCGCCGGCCGGCGGTCGTGGTCGCAATCTGCCGCAGTTCCGTCCGGAAGAGACACGGATTCGCATCACCGCCGAGCGCGACTTGCCGAAGGGCGTATCGGTGCTGCGCGGCGCGCGTGTCGTGACGATGAAGGGCAACGAAGTGATCGAGAACGCCGACATCGTCGTGACGAACAACCGCATTACGGCGATCGGTCCGCGCGGCAGCGTGACGATTCCGAGCGGCGCGCACGTCGTGGACGTGGCGGGCAAGACGATCGTACCGGGCTTCGTCGACACGCACGCGCACCTGCGTGTGCCGACCGACGTGCATCGTGACGTGCAGTGGAGCTACGCGGCGAATCTCGCCTACGGCGTGACGACGGCGCGCGATCCGCAAACCGGCCAGACCGACGTGCTCTCGTACGAAGACGAAGTGCGTGCGGGCAATGTTCTCGGCCCCCGCATCTACTCGACCGGCCCGGGCGTGTTCTCGTATACGGGTGTCCGCGATCTCGAGTCGGCGCGTCGGATCCTGCGTCGCTACAGCGACTACTACGACACGAAGACGATCAAGGAATACGAGACGGGCAATCGCGAGACGCGTCAGTGGGTCATCCAGGCGGCGAACGAGCTGCACCTGATGCCGACGACGGAGGGTGGCCTCGACTATCCGATGAACATCACCGAAGCGTTCGACGGATACAGCGGCCACGAGCACACGATCCCGACGTATCCGCTCCAGAACGATGTGATCAAGCTGCTCACCGAATCCGGCATCGCCTACACGCCGACGTTGCTCGTCGCCTACGGCGCGCCGTGGATGGAGAACTACTGGTACGAGCATGACGATCCTGTGAACGATCCGAAGCTGCGTCGCTTCACGCCCTGGAACGATCTCGACGCGAAGCTGTTTCGTCGTGGCGGGACGAATAACCCCGCGCCGAACGGCGCCCAAGCCGGCTGGTTCGCCGACAATCAGTACGCGGCGAACATCGCCGGCGCCGACATCAAGCATCTGATCGATGCGGGCGGC
>CBHWBX010000494.1:0-3251 GCA_966111935.1 uncultured Gemmatimonadaceae bacterium | reverse complement strand
TGGCGCTTCGGCAGGCGCGGCGTGATCAGCACGTTGTGCATGATCAGCGCGGCAGCGAGTCCGAGCGCGAGGCGCAGATACATCATCGGCGGGATACCAGGAAAGAGGGAATCTCCGGCGCGACGTCGCGCTGACCTGCCAGGTCGTACCACGCCCCCTGCAACAGCTCGCCGAGGAGCCGCTCTTCCTGCGCGTAGAGCCGCCGCGCGACATCGATCGACGCGATCGCGCGCAGCACGTCGCGCGCTTCGTCGATCGCGATGCCGCCGCCGGCCACGCGATGCCAGTGCTTGCGAATCCAGCGCTGCGCCTGCGGCCACATCGCGCGCGCATAGCGCTCGAATTCCTCGCCGGCGACGGCGCGTGGGAAGCGCGTGTCGAGTGGCGTCTCGCGCGTCGTCGGGCGAAAGCTGATCGGCTGGGTGCGGCGCCAGGCGGGAGTCATGGCTGGTGGGCTCGGGGTCGTCGTCCGTCCGTGTGACCCGAGTTTCGGCAGCAGAGCCCAAAACAAAAGTCGCCACCGGACAGTCCGGTCCCGTACCCGGGCGTCGCGCCAGTTCCACGAAAGTTGCTGCAGTTCCAGTCAGGTTTTTCGGAAGTGCAACAACTGGATAAGTAAACAGTTGGCGCGACGACGGGAGATGTGACAAATTCCGCCGTCCACGAGCGTGCAGCAACCCCAAGTGCACCAACGGTTTATGACTCAGCAAGTGTACGCTACCGTACAGTCTGGTCTCGCCCAGTCCGATTCCTTGGCCTCCAACTGGTTGCTGGGCGCGATGCCGAGCCAGGAGCTCGAGCTTCTGCGCCCGCACGCCTCGCTCGTGCCGCTCCAGCGCCACGACGTCCTCTACCAGCCGAACGAGACGATCGAGCGCGTCTTCTTCCCGGTCGATGGGATCGTCTCCCTCGTGTGCGTCATGAAGAATGGCGGCGGCGTCGAGACGGCAACGATCGGGCGTGAAGGGATGGTCGGGACGCCGGTATTCCATGGCGTCATGACGCCGTCACAGCAGGCGATCGTCCAGGTCCCGGGCCGCAGCTACTGTGTCGATGCCGCGACCTTCCAGGAGCTGCTCCCGAAGCTGCCGACGCTCTCGGCGCAGCTCCATCGCTTCTCGGTCGTGCTCTTCACCCTCGCGGCGCAGAACTCCGGGTGCAATCGCAAGCACTCGATCGAGGAGCGCTGCTGCCGCTGGATGCTGATGGTCGCCGACCGCCTCGACCGCGACAGCTTCGACCTCACGCACGACTTCATCGCCCAGATGCTCGGCGTCCGTCGCGCCAGCGTGACCGAGGCGCTCGGCAGTCTCGAGAAGCGGGGCATGGTGCGGACGTCGCGCGGCCGGATCACGCTCGTCGACCGGCCCGGGCTCGAGCAGCAGGTCTGCGAGTGCTACGAGGTGATCCGTGGCGCGGTGCAGGGGCTGCTTCACGCCAATGGCAATGGCAACGGCCATAGAGGTCGCGCTACCGTTTGACGCCGGGACCGCGCATATTGCGCGCACCATGGCTGCGGCCTCCAAACAACAGACAGTACTCGATGCGCGCGCGTTCGATCGAACGCTGCGGCGCATGGCGGACGAGATTGTGGAGCTGAACAACGGCACCGAGAATCTCGTCATCGTCGGCATTCAGCGCCGCGGGGTTCAGCTCGCGGCGCAAATCGTATCCACGATCAATGAGCGTGAATCGGCGGACGTGCCTCAGGGCGCGCTCGACATCACGCTCTATCGCGACGATCTCCAGACGGTCGGCCCGCGTCCGGTCGTCGGTCAGACGCGCATCCCGGTGAACATCGACGGGATGAGCGTCGTGATCGTCGACGACGTGCTCTACACCGGACGGACGATCCGCGCCGCGCTCGACGAGCTCGCCGACTTCGGGCGGCCGGGGCGCATCGCGCTCGCCGTGCTGATCGATCGCGGCGGGCGCGAGCTGCCGATCCAACCGGACATCGTCGGCAAGGAGATCACGATCCAGCCGTCGCAGCGCGTCGACGTGCTCGTCGAGGAGCTCGACGGAAAGAACGGCGTGGTCGTCGCCGAGCGAGACGCCGGGGGCACCACGTGACGGCGGGGCTCGGTAAGGATCTCCTTGGACTCGAGCCGCTCTCCGGCGACCAGATCAAGCTGATTCTCGACACCGCCGAGCCGTTCAAGGAGATCAGCGAGCGCGCGATCAAGAAGGTGCCGACGTTGCGCGGCGCCACGATCGTGAATCTCTTCTTCGAGGCGTCGACGCGCACGCGCGTCTCGTTCGAGTTTGCTGAAAAACGCCTCTCCGCCGACGCGGTGAACGTCGCCGCGTCGGGGTCGAGCGTGTCGAAGGGCGAGACGCTCGTCGATACGGCGCGCAATCTCGAGGCGATGCGCATCGACATGGTGGTGATCCGCCACGGCGCGTCGGGTGCGGCGCAGTTCCTCGCCGAGCGCATCGAGTCGAACGTCATCAATGCCGGCGACGGCACCCACGAGCATCCGACCCAGGGACTGCTCGATCTCCTGACGCTTCGCGACCACTTCGGCCGCATCGAAGGGCTCAAGGTCTGCATCGTCGGCGACGTGCTCCACTCGCGCGTCGCCCGTTCGAACATCTGGGGCCTGAAGAAGCTGGGCGCCGAAGTCGCGGTCTGCGGTCCGCGCTCGCTCCTTCCGAATGCGATCGACGAGATGGGCGTGACGGTCTTCCGCCGCATCGAGGAAGCGATCGAGTGGGCGGATTCGCTCAACATTCTGCGCCTCCAGCTCGAGCGGATGACCGCCGGTTACATCCCGAGCCTTCGCGAATACAATCGCGTCTTCGGTGTTTCGCGCGAGCGATTGGAGCGCGCGCCGAAGGACATTCTCATCCTCCACCCCGGCCCGATGAATCGCGGCGTCGAGATCGACAGCGACGTGGCCGATGGACCTCACAGCGTGATTCTCGACCAGGTGACGAACGGCGTGGCCGTTCGGATGGCGGTGCTCTACATGTTGTCGGGCGGCAACCCGAACCTCGCCGCGGCGGCGAAGCTGGAAGGAGGCGACCGATGAGCACCGTGCTGCTCACCGGCGGACGGGTCGTCGATCCGTCGCAGCGCCTCGACTCGATGACCGACGTCCTCGTCGTCGACGGCAGGATCGAGGCGATCGGCCCGCGCCTCGCGAACGAGACGAAGAACCGCGACGACATCGAGACGATCGACTGCGCGGGACTCGTCGTCTCGCCGGGCTTCGTCGACGTGCACTGCCATCTGCGCGAGCCGGGAC
>CBHWBX010000493.1:0-3258 GCA_966111935.1 uncultured Gemmatimonadaceae bacterium | reverse complement strand
CCCTTCGGCGGGCCGCCGCGCTGGCGCGTGGTCGCACCGCAGGCGACCGGGGGCGGATGGGTGGGGTTGGGGGGCGGGACGCCGCCGGCGTAAGCACCGGCGAGATGCGAAGCACGCCGCGGGGAGAGGGATCCCCGCGGCATTGCTTCATTTATGCTAACGTTGTATTCATTAACCGATGACACACCAAGGCCTCGGCGAGTTCGAACAGATGGTGCTCCTCGCCATCGTTCATCTGCGCGACGACGCGTACGCCAATCCGATCGTCGACGAGATCGAGCGCCGCACCGGGCGTAGCGTCGCTCGGGCCGCCGTGTACATCACCCTACGGCGCCTCGAGGACAAAGGGTTCGTCTCCTCCTGGATGGGCGACCCGCTCCCCGAGCGCGGCGGTAAGCCGCGACGGTACGTGAAGCTCGAATCCGCGGGCGCCAGGGCGCTGCGCGAAGCCCGCACGGCCGCCGATCGCATGTGGCACGGCCTCGATCCCGCGCACCTGAGGACCCGGTGAGCGCCGCATCGCTCGACCAGCCGCCCAGAATCGCCCGCGCCCTTCTCCGCGCCGTTCTCCCCGAGGCGGAGCGCGACGACGTCGATGGCGACCTGCATGAGCTCTACCTCACCCGCCGCTCCACCTCCGGCGCACTCGCCGCCGCCGCGTGGTATTGGCTCGAGACCCTCTCTTTCCTCATGCGCTTCACCTTCGACCGTCTCGGCAACGTGCTCCGCGCTCTCGCCGGCGGCGATGCGCGGCCTTCCTCGCGCGACGTCAAGCTCGGCGCGCGCATCCTCGCGAAGTCTCCCGGCCTGTCGATCGTCGGCGGGCTCGGTATCGCCGTGGCCGTCGCACTCGGCGCCGCCGGCTATGCGGTCGTCAACTCGTACTTCTATCCCGACCTGCCTCTGAACGAGGGCGATCGGCTCGTCGCGCTCGCCAAGTTCGATCCGCAGGCGCGGCATGAAGAGGATCGGCTGCTGCACGACTTCATGACGTGGCGACGCGAGCTTCGCACGATCACGGACATCGGCGCGTTTCATTCGGTGCGCCGCAACCTCGTCTCCGAGTCAGGACAGAGCGAGCCGATCACCCTCGCCGAGATGGCGGCTTCCGGCTTTCGCGCCGCGCGTGTGCCGCCCCTGCGCGGGCGCGTGCTCCTCGATTCCGACGAGCAGCCGGGCGCGCCTTCAGTGGTCGTGATCGGCTACGACGTCTGGCAGTCGCGCTTCGCGCACGATCCGTCGATCGTCGGACGCGGCATCCGCATCGGCCGCGAGATGCACACGATCGTCGGCGTGATGCCCGAAGGGTTCGCGTTCCCGGTCAGTCACTCGTACTGGATTCCGCTGCGCATCGATCCGCGTGCGATCGTCGCGCCGGGGACGGGCCCGAGCCTCAACGTGTTCGGCCGTCTTGCCCCGGGCGCGACGAGGGAGTCGGCGGAAGCGGAGCTGAAGGTCGTCACGCGTCGCCTCGACGCCAGTGCGCCGCCGGAGCTCGCGAACCTGAATCCGCGCGTCCTCCCGTATACGGAGGTCTTCATCCACGGGGAGGTCGGCGGCAGCAACGGCACGATGTCCGTGTTGCGTTTCCTCCTCGCGCTTTTCCTCGTCGTCGTCGCGATGAACGTCGCCGTGCTCGTGTACGCGCGCACGGTGATGCGCACGGGCGAGATCGCTGTACGAACTGCCCTCGGTGCTACGCGCGGGCGGATCGTCATGCAGCTGTTCGCCGAGGCGTTCGTGCTCGCGGGACTGTCGTCGCTGGTCGGACTCGGCATCGTCGCCATCGGCCTGCACATGTTCGACCAGGCGCTCGTCGACATGCTCGACGGCGAGGTTCCCTTCTGGATGCACGCCGGCCTCTCGCTCGGCACCGTCCTTTATGCGATCGGGCTGGCCGTTGTCACGGCGCTGATCATCGGCGTGTTCCCCGCACTCCGCGCGACCGGCGCGAAGCTCCGCGGCGCGATGGGTAGTCTGGGCAGCGGTGCGAAGGCGCAGCTCGGCGCCACCTGGACGGTGCTCATCGTCACACAGGTCGCGATCACTGTCGCCGTCCTCCCCTCGACGCTGCTCAGAGCGTGGGAGATCGCTCGCGAGACGAACCGCGCGCAGGAGTTCGCGCCGAACGAGTATCTCACGACGCGCTTCGCGATCGAGCCCGACGCCGGCGCGCCGGCGACCGCGAGCCGGACCGACTCGGCGGCCTTCGACAGCACGCGTGCCATCACGCACCGACTCATGGCGCGGCTCGCAACCGAGCCCGGTGTGGTCGGCGCGACGGTCACCACCGGTGCGCCGTGGGAAGGCGAGACGGCCACTGTGGAAGCCGATGGCGCGGTGACTGAGGCGAAGCGCGCCACCGCCATGGCGGTGGACACGAGCTTCTTCAGTCTGTTCGGCGCGCACATCATCGCCGGACGCGCATTCGACGCGGGCGACATCGCGCTGCGCGCCGGCGACCGTCCGGTGATCGTGAACCGCAGCTTCGTCACCGAGATCTTCGGCGGTGGACAACCGATCGGCCGACGCGTGCGCTATCCCAGCCCGAGCAAGGATGCGGCGGCGCCGTGGATCACCATCGCCGGCGTCATCGAGGACTTCCCCTCGACGGTCCGCAGCCCGAGCGGATCGAGCATGGGTGGCGCGCGAATCTACCATCTCACGATGCCGGGCGAACGGAGCGACGCGCTCCTCACGATCCGGCTGCGCAGACAGACGCCCGAAACGTTCATGCCGACGCTTCGCCGCATCGCGACGTCGGTCGATCCGACGCTGCAGTTCACGAAGATGAGCGCGCTCGATGCGATGTACCGCGATTACGCGAAGAGCGGCGCGCAGCTCGTGCTCGTCGTCGCCATCGTCACCGGCGTCGTGATCCTGCTCTCGGCGGCGGGAATCCACGCGTTGATGTCGTTCGCCGTGAACCAGCGGCGTCGTGAGATCGGCATTCGCGCCGCGCTCGGCGCGCCGGCGAGCCGCATTCTCAGGAGTGTGCTCGCGCGTGCGACGCGACAGCTCGCGCTTGGCCTCGGGCTCGGCGCCGCCGTGGCGATCGCTATCGATCGAGCAGCCGGAGGATCGTTGATGACCGGGCCGGGGTTCCTGTTCGTTCCCGCGACGATCACGCTGATGCTGATCGTCGGTCTGGTCGCCGCCGCGGGGCCGGCGCGTCGCGGACTTCGCGTCCAGCCGACCGAAGCGCGGGGGCGGGCGGGGGCGGGCCCCCGCGGCCCCCCGACAGCCGCCGGAGGGGAA